>CAJQNM010000201.1 GCA_905479665.1 uncultured Saprospiraceae bacterium | reverse complement strand
TTAAGGGGAAGGGGGCTCGCGCGGCTGAAAAGGCTCCCTGACACCCCCGCGCTACCCTGCCCCTGAAGGATATCCTCCCGCTGGAAAGTGCTTGTCGAGGAAGAAGAGAAATTAGGCAATTCATGCCGGAGGATACAGGATTTGCAGTGTAATTAGATGCTGCTTTGGAGGTGGTGCAAACACCGAAATTTTCGATATTACACTTTGAAAAAACCATATGCTGCAATTCGAACAATACCTTGAGGAGTTCAATTCGACACTGAACTTTGTCGATAAGCTAGAAATCGCTACATGATCATCAAAGGTAAATCGACAAAGAAATTTCGCTGGTTCGATCTTCCCTTGATCCTAATACCGGGCCTTTTTCTCTTGAGCCTCTTTCTTTATACAGACGGTCGTCATGAGCATACGAGCGAGCAAATTACCGAAAGTGTCTTGGTCGCAGCGACTGATATGGAAACCACTGAAAAAGGTCAATTTGTGAATGGCGAACATCGGTTTGCTGGCGGAGACCGTCAAAGTGACCTCTTTGCTCGTTCGGGAAAATTTTCGGTCGCCGTTACTGATAAGAAAATCTACGCGCTCGCACACTGGTTTGAGCCTCAAGAATCACGCAGATTGGAGGTAAGTGTTTGGCGAAACAGTCCGGATGGGGCAAAGGGCGTACTGGTCGCGTCCGCAGAAAAAGGCAAGGACTTTTATGAAAGTACGGTAACCCCCATACGAAGTGAAGGAGACTGGGATCTGCTCACACTGAATCTCAATGTGCCTGCCTCCGTTGACCGGATCAAGATTTACTGTTTCATGGAGCCAGATGGCGAAAAGAGTGTATATTTTGATGACTTAGAGTTGAGAGAGGTGCCGGTTGTGAAAAATTACGAGAAGGTCGCCCTGCCCGAATTATTAATTGAGACTTCTGCCACAGGCATGCTCAAACTCGAAGCGAAAAGAGACAAAGCGTGGGAAAAAGGGATTTTGGAAAGTGACCGATCAGATTGGATTGATGCAAGGGTGATTTACCAAAGTGAGCTTTACGCTGCCAGACTTCGGTTAAAGGGAGATTGGCTCGACCACTTGGAAGCAGATAAATGGTCTTTTAGGATTAAGTTAGAAGATGGGGCAATAGATGGTAAGCAAGTATTTAGTGTTCAGAGTCCCCATACCCGCAGCTTTATGCATGAATGGGCATTTCACGAATTATTGAGACAGGAGGATATTCTTGCACCCAGCTATGAATTTGTAAAACTAAAACTCAATGGTAAAATGCTTGGCATCTATGCGATGGAAGAGCATTTTGTAAAATCACTTGCCGAGCATCGCAACCGGAGAGAAGGACCTATTTTAAAATTATCGGAAGATGATTTCTGGGATTCGATAAAACGAATGAAAGCGCTTCAAAAAGAAGACAAATATTTTTTTGATGCCTCCATTGGAGAACGCGCTTTTTGGTCTTCGAAGACCGAGAGTTTTGAAGAAGAAAATGCGCTTGAAAATGACCGCCTCGGCAAACAAACGGAACGGGGCTATGCCATGCTCGCTGAGTATAAATACGGCGCAACCGCACTCAGTAAATACATTGATGCCGAGCGCATGGGCAAGTACCTAGCCATTGTGGACCTGACTGAGGCATACCATGGGATGGCGTGGCATAATCAGCGCTGGTACTATAATCCCGTTGCCGATTTACTGGAGCCCATTGGCTACGACGGCTTTAGCGAAAAACTGTCAGCATATTCTGCCATACTTGCTGAGCGGGCGTACAAAAAGAATACTCACAATCCGTATATAAACGTTTTTGAGGATGCTGAAATAATGACCCACTATTGCCGCTTTCTCTGGAAACTTGCGTTTACGGATTACGTCGATAAATTTCAGAAAGATCAACATGGCATGATCATGGCCTTAGAGAAAGCACTGAAGTCAGAATATTCGGGTTCGGTGTATGATCGTCAAAGATTACTCCGCCGTATCAAACAGTGGCAGGTAGCATTACCTCCTAAATCGCAGAGTCTGGGAATATTTGCTGCTGGACCAGATTCGTATTCGGTCATCAATACCCATATTTTACCGCTTCAGATTACTGGCTATCGTGCGGCTGGAAACCTCATTCAGAGTCTTGAACAGCCCATTTTCATCACACCGACCACCTATAATAATAAGGCCCATACCATACGTTTACCTGAAGGTCTACGGCAGGTGTTTTTTGAGCTTGCTGGAGGCGGTGAGCAGCTTCAAGCCATTGTCTCGCCGCTACACCTGATTATTCCTCAAAAACAAGAAGCATCGATAGATAAGGTTGAGGCGGCTGGTTTTACAGTGATCGACCAGGAGATTATTGCACAAAGTGGCCACCTCAGCAAACCACTCATTGTGCCGGAAGGATATCGTTTAGTTTTTCCTGCAGGCACAGAGATCAATTTGAGTAAGAACGCATATCTGCTTTCTTATTCACCCATTGATATGTTGGGCTCTGCTGAAGATCCTGTTGTCATTTACTCGCAGGATGGGACCGGTGCAATTGCCGTAGTTCGTGCCGCCGAGGAGTCCAGTATTAGTCATACCCGCTTCAGACAGCTGGGTACCATCGAGGACTCTGGGTATGTCTTGACGGGTGGTGTTACATTTTATCAAAGTCCGGTATCAATCCGAAACACGTCTTTCGAGGACAGTCGTCAGGAAGATGCACTCAATGTGGTCAACACAACTTTTCTGCTGGATAATTGCCAATTTGCAAAGACTGCGTTTGATGCCCTCGATAGTGATTTCTGCCAGGGCGAAATATCCAATTGCCGGTTTGCTGATACTGGCAATGATGCCCTTGATTTTTCCGGGAGTACTGCTCGCATAGATAATGTCATCATGAAACGCATCGGAGATAAAGGTATCTCGGCTGGCGAGCATTCCATTATTTACGCGAATAATATTGAAATCAGCGATTCGAAAATGGGAGCGGTCTCAAAAGATCTGTCTGAACTCACCATTGAGTTTATTCGGCTATCGAATGTACGTGAAGGTTTTGCCGCCTATCGCAAGAAGATCGACTTTGGTCCGGGCACCTTGATCGTAAACCGATATGAAGTCGACCAAGTACGTCATCTGAAAATGCTTGAGGATGGATCGACCATCACATTGAGTAATATGGTGCAATGAGATCTGTGCAATATGTTTGTGAGGTACATCCTTGCAAACCTCAATCTCTTTAAAGTCCATAAATAGCTCCTTGTTTCGCTACCCCGTAGCCTTGCTTTAGCACTTCTTGATATTGCACACTCTCTTCATTGTGCAATGGGTTCGTATGATTAAGGTGAATAAATTGAATCTTTTGTTTTTCTCTGGCAGGCAAGTCGTCAAATATTGCCATGCTTTCGACGACAAAGGGATGAGGTATTTCCGAAATATCGCGGTGATTTATTTCAGCTGCATCGTAAAAGGTGGCGTCGATAAATGCATAGTCCACGTCCCTGATTTCCTGAACGATGTCTCGCTCCCACAAATCCCATTTATTAATATCGGGTATGAACAAGACTGATTTATTTGGACCGAGGATTTTATAGCCGACTGTTTCAGAAAATTCATCCCGATGCGGTACCAGGAGGGGGATCATTTGAATTTGTGGGGTGAGCGAAACAGTGTCTTCTGCCGCGATTTCCTGGAGCGCAATATTCTCATCACTCACCAGCTGGCTCCAAGGGCCATTGGTTTCTAAGAATTTTTTCATCCGTGGCATAGCGTATACGGGTACCCCTTTTGCACCCAGCGCTTCCTTGCCCAAATACATCAGGCCGGCGTAGTGGCCGATGTGGGCATGGGTCAAGAAGATGCCATCGGGAGTTTCCTGCTCACTAGCAAAACCACTTTCCTTAAGGTCTTTTATTTGCGCCGACATATCCGGGGTGGCTTCCAAGAGGAATTTCTTGCGATTTCCGTGATCGATCAATCCCAGCGAGACCACCATGTGCTTGGATCTTCCGGTGCGGAAGAAATCTCGACAACAGGCTTTGCGACAGCCGATGTGCGGCAAGCCTGCATCTTGTACGGTGCCGAGTACCATGAGGGATATACCAATGGTGTCACTCACTGGTTCAGATTGCACGCTGGGAAGCTCGGGCGACATTGTACAGAGGGCAGAGACGAGTAATAATAAAATCACGGATGTAATTTATGGCTTTCCTGTCTCTTCCAACGGGTTTTAACCCATTCGCATTATGTGAATGATGTCCCTCCAATGGGTTTTAACCCATTGCAATAGCGAGCAAGGCACTAAAGTACCTTGGAGGACTCCCGTTGCAGAGTGCCTGGGAAGAAAGATGCCAGAGGTCTTCCTGAATTACTTTACATTCAACCATCAAAATAATATCAGTGAAATTGTTCATCCACCTTTTGTATTTAGGAGTACTTGCACAAAGCGCATGTCTTGCCCCTGCGCTGAGGGATAGTGACCCGGAGACCATCCGCTTCGCATCGTACAACGTCGCTTTGTTTCGCTCAGCGCAAGACGGTTTGGAGACCGACCTTTCTTCAAAACAGGATACCCAAATTCAAAACATTGCGGCGGTGATCCAAGAGGTGCGACCTGATGTGTTGGCGCTGATGGAATTTGATCATGATCCAAGCGGTGCTTTATTAAAGGCCTTGCAAAAGAATTACTTGGCCATACCCCAACAAGGTGGAGAGGGAATCAATTACCCCTATGCCATTTCAATCCCATCTAATACCGGCGTGCTCAGTGGCCATGATTTAAATCATGACGGAAAAATCGCCTTGCCGGATGACGCCTATGGGTATGGAGCCTATGAAGGACAATATGCCTTTGCACTATTATCAAAATATCCGATCGACGAGGCAAGTATTCGCACCCTGCAGGATTTTCGCTGGTCACAGGTTCCCGACGCCAAGCTACCGATGATGCTAAGTGGGGAGAGCTACTACACAGATCAAGCATGGGAGGCACTAAGACTGTCTTCAAAAAATCATGTAGACATCCCGATTAAAATTAGTTCGAAAAAAACGGTGCACGTTATTTTAGCTCATCCTACACCGCCGGTTTTTGATGGTGATGAAGATCGCAACGGCTGCAGGAATTACGACGAAATTCGCTTAATCTGTGATTACCTCAGCGATAAGGATTACCTCAATGATGACCAGGGCCATGCGGGAGGACTTGCCTCTTCATCATCCTTTGTGGTGATGGGTGATTTGAATGCTGACCCCCTGGCGGGAGACAGCTACACCGGAGCGATCGAGCAGCTGCTCAGCCATTCCCGAATTAATTCAGAGGCGGCCAAGGGCCAATTCATACCAAAAAATTCAGGTGGAACAACCGCAATCAAGCGTCTTCAGAAGGGGGCAGATCCCACTGTAGCCACTTCCTTTTTTGGATTACGCATTGACTACGTTTTGCCATCACGAGATGCAAAGGTCCATACCAGTGGAGTGTTCTGGCCAGGGCCAGGAGAACCACTCTACGAACAAGTAAAAGACCGAAATGCTTCAGATCATTTATTAGTATTTGCGGATTTGGAGTTTTAGGAGTGCAGATTTCCCCCGCTGGCGGGGGATCAAGGGGGATCAAGGGGGGGAATCATAAACATTAAGGAGGAGACAGCTCAACAGGTTGACTCGGCAGGAAGTCCACCCCCGTACCCCCGCCAGCGGGGGACATGCGTCCGTCTTCGCCTCGACATTTGCAGTTTGCGAGAAACTTGGGTTTGCAATCTGGGCATTTTCTCAAGGGGTCATGACCCCTTGGATTGGAATTATAATATCATGTCAAATACCTCTCCACCTCTCCCTTCCACTTCAAAAACCCTTCTTTCACCAAAGAATAATCATGATAAACCCGCCTGAAACGATCTGGCTCATTGCTATTGAGATACGCCGTTTTACCCTGCACTTTTACGGTATGTATAATTTGCTCAATTTTCCGCAGAGCTCGTTTTAAAGACTCAATGTCTCTGTCTACATGCCAGAGATAGGTCGCTTCTTGGGTGTCCAGCGTTTCCCAGATCACGTGGTAGTGCATATCGCCCTCGACAAGAAAAATAAATGAAAAGGGATTATGCACAAAACGCAACTTTAAGATGTGTGATGCATGAATACTGGACAGGTAACGTAGATGTAAATAATGCTTGCTGTCAGATACCTGCAAAAGATCTTCAAATAATTCTTGGGCATTGGTGTGAAACGTATTCGATTTGAATTCCTCTTCACCAAAGTGACTAAGTAGCTCGTCTGCAGTGAATAGGCTCTTGTCAATGGTAGGCTCGATTTTCTTTTTCAGGGTCCGCACGAATTCAAATCGCACACTTTCGATGAGTTTCTTATCAATAGAGGCAATTTCAGGAGATGACACAGCACTGATACGAGCATAGGCACCATCAATCTCCAAGGTAACATCGACCTGAATCTTTTTCTTGCCGAAGACTTTTGCGAAGTAATTTTTAATGGCATCAAATTCTTCGCGCAGTTCATAGTTTTCGATCGTAATTTCGGTGGCCGATAAAAATCCTTTGAAGCGATGTGTAAAAGTGACACGACCGAGTTGGAAATTTAACTTCTTGATTGGAATGGAGAGAGATTCTTGAACCACCTTCGTGATTTCTACTGCAGACTCCTGATCATCGTGAATGATCGTTTGAGACGTCCCTTCACTACCTGCACTGGCCAGCAATTTTTCCGTATTGATGCTGAGGAAATTGATCCGCTTTATTTCGGCAAGAGCGGGGAAAAGTTGTTGCTGAGTATGAGATATTTCCGGTACTCCCTGATTATAGGAATCGATGGATACGACCAGCTCTTTCTCGTCGGCCAAGTGTTTCTTGACGGTGACTTTCCAGTATACTGGTGCATCAAATCGCGAGACGATCGCAGGGATATTTGTTTCACGCAGGCTCAAGGATCTAGCACACAGAAATACCTGATCCTTGCGGAAGAATATGATCAGTGAGAGGCCCGGTGGTAGCATATTTACTCAAGTTTCTGCAAAGCAAGTGACGTAAGAGTGAATATACATAATCATGTTTGACTCCCTTGCTTCGATCTGACGTTGCATGGACCGCTGTGAGCGGTGTCTAGGGCAAAGTCCCTTCTCATCTTAATCTACTGGAAGATGCGGGATTGACTTTTATGTCAACCCTTGGCTACACATATTATCTACAAATATTAATGATATTCCGATAATTTTCCTAAATTAGATATACAAAGGTTAATGATATGGTGCCAGAGCGACTGGGAAATTTGGAAGAAACAATTCTATTGATCGTAATGATTGAGGATGACGCCTATGGTGTCTCTGTCGCGAAGGCATACGATGCGCGCATAGGTAAGAGCATCTCTATTCCGGCTGTACACACTGTTTTGAAAAGGCTAGAGAAGAAGGGATTGCTTACATCGTCCATGGGAGAAGCGACGGCGGAGAGGGGAGGTCGAGGCAAAAGAATTTTTGAGGCCACCCGCTATGGGTACAATGTGATTTCGGAGATTCGAAAACAACGCATTCGGTTGTGGGAAATGATTCCTCAATTAAATCTCAAAAATGGCTAAACCAAGCCGTAGTCACGACAACCCCCAACCACCACAGTGGGCTGACCGATTCCTAGAATGGTATTGCGCCGACGAGCTCTTGCCGGAAATTCAGGGTGATCTCCACGAAGCTTTTTTAGACCGACTGGAAGATCAGGGGCTCCTCATGGCCAGGTTACTATTTATCAAAGAAGTACTGTTATTTTTTCGGCCCTCCTCTTTCGAGCGAAGCCGGCAAAACAAAAATATGTCTGGTATGATGGGTTTGTCTAAAAATGTACTGAAGGTGACCTTGCGGAATTTCACTCGCAATTCAAGATTTAATTTGATTAACGGGTTTGGTCTTATTCTTGGTCTCACCTGCAGCCTATTGATATTGTTGTGGGTTCATTTTGAGCGTTCCGTAGACAACTTCCATCCTGAGAGCGAGCAAATATATCGTGCTTATTTTAATGGAGTTTCTGAGGCAGGAGAGGTTACATTTACCCAAGGTGCATCGCCATTTGCCTTGTATACTTTGCTCCATGATTTCGATGGCGTGAGCAACGCCGTCGTGTACGCAAGCGAGGAGCGCCTGATCAATTATGGCGAAGTCACCTACCGCAGCGAAGGAGCCATGGCCAGCTCATCATTGTTTGAGGTGTTTGATTTTCCGATGTTGATCGGCAACGTCGATAATGCGATCAGCAATCATCAGACGATTTTCGTTTCTCAGACACTTGCCCAGAAATTACTCGGAGATAAGTGGGCAGATCAAGCAGTGGGTACGACGATTCGCATCGATGACGGAGACGACCTGACCATAGCAGGTGTCTTTGCCGAAATCCCCGGAAACTCATCGCTACAATTCGATTTTGTGATCAACATTGAGATGATTGCGGAACAGAGACCGGAATGGGCCCAGCACTGGGGTTACAAGGGCTCGACGGTTTTTGCTAAGATAAATCAAAGTGTAGATCCAAAATCAATCGAGGATCTAATCAATCCGATTTATGAAAAAAGCGCAGGATATGGAGTGGGAGGAGATGAAGTAATGTTCTTCCCATTTGCCAAAAACTATCTGTGGACTCAATTTGAGCAGGGCGTTGCCTCTGGTGGCCGCATTCAATATGTTCGGATCTTTAGTGGTGCAGCATTATTTCTTATTCTCATTGCGTGCATAAATTTTATCAATCTCAGCACGGCTCAGTCTGCCAGGCGAGCCAAGGAAGTGGCGATCAGAAAGACTGCAGGTGCTGACAGAATCACACTTATCTTCCAATTTTTATTTGAGACCGGGCTGCTCGTTTTTGCGGCCCTGGTCATCTCGCTATTGCTCACTTTCTTGCTTCTGCCAGAGCTTGGTCATCTTACCGGCGCGGAGATTGCGTTTCCAGCTACAGATCCGATCTTTTGGCTGGCTATTCTCGCACTAGGAATTACGCTCACCTGCGTAGCAGGCTTTTATCCAGCTTTTGTATTGGCAAAATATCTGCCCAGCAAAGTCCTCAAGGGGACCGCTATATCCAGCAGTACAAATCCTCTGCTCAGAAAGGCACTGGTCGTTTTCCAATTTACCCTCTCGGCGATCTTGATTATTTCAACAATTACAGTCCAGAATCAATTGAACCTAATTCAATTCGAAAATCTTGGACTCGATCGCTCAAATGTACTGTTGATCGATATGCCTGAGCCAGTACGTCAGCAATTTCCGGTGCTCCGGGATAAGTTGCTTCAAAATTCGGGAATCAGTGCAGTGCTTCGGTGTTCCGATCCGCCCACCAATGTGGATTGGATCAATGTTGGCTACGATTGGGAAGGACGCCCAGAAGATCAATCCAATTATTTTTACATGCTGAATACTGAGGCACAGTTCAAAGATGTATTCGGAATTAAGATGACCGAAGGCCGTTTTTTTGATGATCGCATTCCCACCGATACAGCTGGCTTGGTCATGAACGAAACCGCTCTGGCGCAGATGGGCTTGGAAAACCCCATCGGAAAATTGATGACCGAGCCCGGCAAGGAGAAAAGGGTTTTCCGAATATTAGGTATTATGGAAGACTTCAACTTTAAGTCGCTCCATCAAGACATCGAGCCACTTATTATCAAATATGTCCCGCATCGTACATCAGATATTCTAATTAAGACAGCACCTGGAGAAACGCTGGCAGCAATTGCTCAGCTCACAAAAAGTTGGCGCGAAATCTATCCGGACTTACCACTCGACTATGAATTTCTAGATGATAGCTATAAAGCACTGTATGAACGTGAAATGATTGTTGGAAAATTGGCCTATATTTTTGCGTGCATTGCAATCCTCATTTCCTGTTTGGGTTTATTCGGGTTGATTTCCTTCGTGGCGCTGCAAAAGACGAAAGAAATCGGTATTCGGAAAGTTCTTGGCGCATCTGTGCGCAGCATTATCGGGCTTCTCTCCAGAGATTTTATCAAATTAATTACGATCTCCGTACTCATTGCAGCTCCCTTATCCTACATCCTCATGGCTCAATGGCTCAGAAATTTTGCTTTTAGTGCAGGCGTTCAGTGGTGGGTATATGTATTGGCGGGAGTGATTGCGATCTGCTTAGCTCTTGTCACCATAAGCGTAGAATCGCTAAAGGCAGCGATGGCTAGTCCAGTGGATTCACTAAATTCTGACTAAGAGACATTTTTCTTAGTTTCGATTTGCCAGTGCCTATCTAGTCGTCGACCGATAGGAAATCTCAGGTTATCCAGGATTCAACTCTACCTTGGTCCCGACAATCGAAAGATTTTCAGAAATAAATTGCTCGTCCCATAAATTAGAAATGACTGCTGAAATATTGGGATTTTGCAAAGCCCATAAATACGCTTTGAGTGGTGCCTTGAGGTCGCCCGGTACGATTCGATCTACCTTAGCGATGCGCCATTCGGGTATGGGTTTGATGGCTTCATGATGTGTTGCCACAGCCATGGCTACCTTCATCCCGATAATCCCCATGCCTTTATCGGCCGCGTGTTTTATCGTTCCATCGAGGTAACCACCGTTTATGACATTGTAAGCAACCATTGCCATGTCATATTCACCGGAGTCTGCTGCGGCTC
>CAJQNM010000200.1 GCA_905479665.1 uncultured Saprospiraceae bacterium | reverse complement strand
TCCGCAAAGCACATTTCCTCTTTTCCTCCGCGGAGCGAACTAACTCAAATAGCGACCCACAATGGGTAATCGGCGACCCATCCCGAAGGCTTTTTTAGAAACGCGCAGCACCGGCGGAGTCTGAAAGCGCTTAAACTCATTTATGTTGACCAGGCGTAAAATTCGTTTGACCAATGCTTCATCATGGCCTTTGGCGATGATCTCGCGAGGGCCCATCTCTTCCTCAATATAAAGGTATAGGATCTCATCCAGGATGTCATACTCCGGCAGACTGTCGCTGTCTTTCTGATCAGGTCGCAATTCAGCACTGGGTGGTTTTATGATGGTGCTTATGGGAATCACTTCCCCTTCACGATTTATGAAACGGGCCAGATCGAATACCTCGGTCTTGTATAGATCTCCAATGACACTTAGTCCGCCACACATGTCTCCATAAAGTGTACCGTAGCCCACTGCGCTCTCACTCTTGTTGGATGTGTTGAGCAAGATGTGGCCAAATTTGTTGGAGAGCGCCATGAGAATCACACCCCGACATCGTGCTTGCATGTTTTCCTCCGTGACGTCTTCCGGCAAACCTGCAAACTGTGGAGTGAGCAGATTTTCGAAGGCATTAAATGTCGATTCGATCGGGATGATGTCGTACGGCATCCCCATATTTTCTGCCAGCTGTTTGGCATCGGCTACCGAGTGGTCTGAAGAAAAACGGGAAGGCATCAAAACCACACGCACATTTTCGGGACCCAGGGCACGAGCGGCCAGTGCCGCCGTCACGGCCGAGTCGATACCGCCGGAAAGACCTAAGATTGCTTTGCCAAAACCAAGCTTGCCAAAATAATCGCGTATGCCTAAAATCAAAGCATCGTGCACCTGACTCATCTTTTCCTTGGGCCGGACCATTTGCTCCTTGGCATCCAGTACTTCATCGAGATCAAATGTCTGTACCTCCTCCTCAAAGTAGGCGAGCTCATGATGCACCCCACCATCCGGCCTGACGACTAGGGAGCCTCCATCAAAAATGAGTTCGGTTTGGGCACCCACATTGTTTACGTAAAAGCAGGGCAGTTGATAGCGCTTAGCATTTTCGACCACCACATCAATGCGCTGCTGAGCATGGCCGGCATTAAAAGGCGACGCGCTGATATTTATCATCAGGTCAGGATTTTGCTCCGCCAGGATATCCATAGGACAGGTGCGATAAAGTGGATTCTCGTTGTGGATATTCCAAATGTCTTCGCAAATGGTCAAGGCAATGCGCTTGCCTTTGTACTCAAAAACGTGAAAGTCGAAGGCAGGTTCGAAATAGCGATACTCATCAAAGACATCGTAGGTCGGCAAGAGTGCTTTGTTGCTCTTGTGAATGATTTCCCCCTCGTGTAGGACAAAGGCTGAATTAAATAAATCTTTCCCTTCGACGACTGGATTTACCGAGGGTGCGCCGACGATGATGCCGATCCCATGACTATGTTTGGCCAGCTTGTCTAGTCCCTCCTGCGTATTCCGGATAAAATCATCAAATTCGAGAAAGTCGCGCGGAGGGTAGCCGCAAATAGACAGCTCTCCAAAGACAATGAGGTCAGCCTGATCGGCCTTTGCTTTTTCGATCCGGGTGATCATTTTGGCAACATTGCCATCAAAATCTCCGATCAGATAATTCAGTTGTGCCAGGGCAATTCGCATGGGGTAAAGGTAGCCTCTTCTTGTTTAAGTGTTTAAGTGGAGAGTTTCCCTGCTTATATACTTATCTGCTCACTCCTTCACTCTTTCAACGAAAGAAGATAGATAGCATCAAGAACAAGCATACTATCTAGAGTGATGCCTCGTTTAACGGCTTTCTTTTGGACCAAACTCAGCCATGATGAATCAGATTGGATTCTCATTATCTCATATTTCAATAGAATATCTTTCTCTTCTTCTTCTACGTTGTCGCCCTTTATAAACACATCTGTTCCGTTCAATACTGCGGTCTTGATTTTTTCGCTGACTAATCTGTTTGCATAAGTTGTTGGGTGTCCATCACCAGGTATTACATACTTAGAAGAACCATAGTGCAATCCCAAAGTATCGGCCAATATCGTGTCAAGATCCGAGAAATAAGGAATCGCACGCTCCCTGCAGAATCTTCTCAAAAAAGCGAGACGCCAATCCAGAACATCGTGTGATCCTGCATGAAAAAGTAAGAACATAAAATCTAGGTTCCTACCCTCTAACTCTGCTACGATACGATCTAATATTTGTTCATTGAGGTTCTTACAGTCCTTTATATACTCGGCCTCCGCCTCTTTATCATCGTGGGGAAATGGGTAAAAATCGCTACTTCGAAATCTATTCCATAAATAAGAATGTATCTCCGGCGGATTCTCTTTAAAGTAAATTTCTGAATTTTGAATAATCGGGGTCCCTCTCAGAACGAGTGAGTCACCAATAGTTTTAAAAAAAGGCTTGGAAAATTCCCTCACTTTTAACATGCTCCTATCCATGTCAGTAGTAAGCATGCCAACTATAACTAATGGTTTTTCGTAGAGCCCGACGCTATTCTCAATCAATATACTAATTTGATCTGTCCCATATCCTCCTACCCCATAATTCAACATATAGTGGTTCTCGGAAAAAGCTCTATCGGCGTTAAGTATCTCTTGAAAACACAAGGTTGAATCAACACACATCGTGAAGGAATCTCCATATATAAGTACAACTTTTTTATCCCCAACTGAATTCATATCATAATGCTGATATGAGTTGTGATGGAAAAAACCCGTCCAGCCTAGTAGTGAATCCGGTTTCGTGACATTAAAACCATTGCGACGAAATAGATAGTTAAGC
>CAJQNM010000199.1 GCA_905479665.1 uncultured Saprospiraceae bacterium | reverse complement strand
CCAGGGTTTCTGCATACTGATAAATATACGTCCAGCACATGATCTGCGCCCCGACGTAAAACATCTGAGCCAAGACACCATCGCGAAATCTTGCTTGCTTAAATATGCGCTTGATGGTATCTAGGAGCGATTCATCTGTAGGGTCGTCCTTTTTTTCGGGCATTTTTACTACGGCGATAATGATCAAGAGCGCAATGACCACCAACCCAAGGATCACATAGGGATTGCGAATGACCAGGAGATCTGCGCTGCGTACGGTGGCCTTGGCAGATTCTGTTAGGGTATCGTAGATCGGCACACCAGCAGCATCTAGATCATCAGACTGAAGAGAGCCAAGAATAAAATTCTGGGCAGCATAGAGCCCTGCAAGTGCACCAATGGGATTGAAAGCTTGCGCTAAATTCAATCGCTGTGTTGCTGTCTCTCTAGGTCCCATAGAAAGAATAAATGGATTGGCGGTGGTCTCTAGAAAAGCAAGCCCAAAGGTGAGGATATATAAAGCCAATAGAAAGAAAACAAATTGTTCGTAGGCTGCGGCTGGATAGAACAATAGTGCACCGATCGCGTAGAGTGCCAGCCCCATGAGAATTCCTTTCTTGTAGGAATATTTTTTGGCAAAGATAGCTGCCGGGAGTGCCATCGTAAAATAACCTCCATAAAATGCCATCTGAACCCACGAAGCCTGCACATTATTTAATTCCAGTACTTTTTTAAATGCCGACACCATCGGATTGGTGATATCATTGGCAAACCCCCACAGGGCAAAGAGCGAGGTAATTAATATAAATGGCACGAGGACATCTGATGGGACGACGGGGATTATTTCTGATTTAGTCATAAAAATTAGGATTAAGTAAGAGATCGATCTAAATGTAAATAGCCACCATCGACAGACATGAATTGACCAGTGGTGTGCGAAGAGCGGTCTGATAGAAGGAAGGCAACCATAGCAGCCATTTCATCCTTGGTGGTCATACGGTTTTCCAAAGGAATTTTGGCGGTGATTTCTCGCTCTTTGGCATCTGGGTCTGCGAAAGTATTGTCGAGCCATCTTCGGTAGAGTGGTGTCATGACCTCGGCAGGAAGTACAGCATTGACCCGAATAGAAAAGGGCAGCAGCTCAGCGGCCCACTCTCGAGTAAGCGCCAGTTGAGCACCTTTGGCGGCAGCGTATCCGGAGGTTCCACCCTGGCCTGTGAGCGCCACTTTTGAGCTCACATTGACGATGGCCCCTTTCGACTTCTTGAGCCAAGGCAGAGCAAAATGAACCAAATCATAATAATGGAAAAGGTTCAGTGCTATCGATTTACGAAAGGCTTCCGGTCCATCTTCGAGCCCCACTCCATCATTGACTCCAGCATTGTTTACAATGCCATCGATGCGACCATATTCTGCAACGGTTCTATCTACAGCACTTCGACAATTTTCGATGTTTTGCAGATCTCCATAGACGGCCAGACATGTGGGACCAGTGCTGGCTAGCTCTTTCAGTATATCTTCGGTAATAGCCCCTTCTGACCTAGTAGCGATCACAACGATCCCACCTTCGGCATGAATAGCACGTGTTATTCCTTCGCCTATGCCTTTCGAACCACCGGTGACGATAAACACCTTATTTTTAAGATTTAGATCCATATAGTAAGGATAGCCTTTTTTTTAGCCCTTTAAGGGCTTTAAGCCCTTAAAGGGTGAACAAAAAAAAGGGGAACAGAAAACTGTTCACCCTTAAAGAATGGTAATAAAGACTAAATCTTTAGGCCCCGCACGCCTCGCACGATGGGTCGTCAATTATGCAGGCCTGTGGAACGGCGACGGTGGCGGTAGCAGTAGCAATATCAGATGATACGACTGTCCCACCATTACTCTCACTATCGACAAATTTCCTTTGGTGCTTCTGCCCTACTGTGAATTTTATAGGATCGACAGCAGCTTTGGTACGCAGGTAATACATACCTGTTTTAAGGCCGGCTTTCCAGGCATAAAAGTGCATGCTGGTCAGCTTGCCAAAGTTTGGCTCCTCGACAAAGAGGTTGAGGCTTTGGCTCTGACAGATGAACGCTCCGCGATCAGCAGACATGTCAATAATCACTTTCTGGCTTAGCTCGTATGCCGTTTTGTAGAGATCTTTCAAGTCTTGGGGAATGCCCTCGATCTCTTGGATGGAGCCATTAGATACCATTAGCATCTCCTTCATATCTTTGTTCCACAGGTCTAACTCGATCAAATCTTCCAGCAAATGCTTATTGACCACGATGTAGTCGCCAGAGAGTGTACGTCGGGTATAAATGTTTGAGGTATATGGCTCAAAGCACTCGTTGTTGCCTAAAATCTGAGAGGTAGAAGCGGTAGGCATCGGGGCCAGCAAAAGGCTGTTCCTGATGCCTTGCTCCAAAATCTCGGTTTTCAGGCTGGCCCAATCCCATCGATCAGAAGGAGATACTCCCCACATATCGAATTGCAAAATGCCTTCGCTTGCAGGTGACCCTTTAAAGGTCTGATAAGGACCATCCTTCTTCGCCAGCGCACACGACTCTGTCAGTGCCGCAAAATAGATGGTTTCGAAGATGTCTTTGTTTAGTTTACGCGCTTGCTCACTATCAAAAGGATAGCGCATTTTAATAAATGCATCTGCCAAGCCCTGCACCCCTATTCCGATTGGGCGGTGACGCATATTTGAATTACGTGCTTCCTCAATCGGATAGTAATTTATGTCGATGACCTTATTCAGGTTACGTGTTACGACACGAGAGATGTCGTACAATCTCTGAAAGTCATACTCCCCATCTTCACCAATAAATTTAGCGAGTGAGATAGACGCTAGGTTGCAAACAGCGACCTCATCAGGCGAGGTGTACTCGATAATTTCAGTACATAGGTTACTGGAGCGGATGGTACCGAGGTTCTTCTGGTTTGATTTTTCGTTTGCTGCGTCTTTATAGAGAATATATGGTGTGCCTGTTTCAATTTGTGATTCCAGTACACCAAACCAGACATCCTGAGCCTTCATCGTTTTGCGGGCCTTGCCACTTTGCTCGTATTTCCGATAGAGTGTTTTAAAGTTTTCACCGTAGGCATCATAGAGACCCGGGCACTCATTGGGGCAAAAGAATGACCACTCACCATCCTCCTTGACTCGCTCCATAAAGAGATCAGAGATCCAAAGCGCATAAAAGAGATCGCGTGCACGCATTTCTTCTTTGCCATGATTTTTCTTGAGGTCAAGAAACTCCATCATATCGGGATGCCAAGGCTCAAGGTAAACGGCAAAGGCGCCTTTGCGCTTTCCACCACCTTGATCGACATAGCGGGCGGTATCATTAAAAACCCTCAGCATGGGAATGATGCCATTTGAGGTACCACCTGTCCCTTTGATGTAACTGCCCTGAGCACGTACATTGTGAATACTCAAGCCAATACCACCGGCAGATTGGGAGATTTTCGCACAGCGAGTTAGGGTTTCAAAAATCCCTGGGATGCTGTCGTCAGTCATGCTTAGTAGGAAACAAGACGAGAGTTGGGGCTTGGGTGTACCTGCATTAAAGAGTGTCGGTGTGGCGTGAACAAACCATTTTTCCGACATGAGTTGATAGGTTTCAAGCGCATCTTCGATGGCTTCCCCATGGATGCCCACTGCTGTACGCATCAACAAATGCTGTGGTCGCTCTACAACCTTGCCATCCATCTTTAATAGATAAGATCGTTCCAATGTCTTGAATCCGAAATAATCAAAACTGTAATCTCGGTCATAGATGATGGCTGAATCAAGCACCTCCCGATTGCGTTGCACAATGTCCATCGTCTCATCGGCGATCAAGCCAGCCTTCTGTCCTGTCTTGGGATCTACATAATTGAAGAGGTCTTCTATGGTCGCAGAAAACGACTTCTTGGTCTCTTTATGCAAGTTGGAGACAGCGATACGGGCAGCAAGTCGAGCATAGTCAGGATGGTCAGCAGCCATTGTCGCAGCTGTCTCAGCAGCGAGGTTATCCAGATCTCGGGTACTCACACCATCATATAATCCGAGAATTACCTTTTTCGAGATCTCAATCGGATCGACAAAATCTGAATTGAGCCCATAACAGAGTTTCTTTACTCGGGCGGTAATTTTGTCAAAACTGACATTCTCGTGCTTGCCACTGCGCTTTACTACTTGCATGTTTTAGAGGAATTTAAAATGTAGGGAAAAATTGACAGGTGTAGTACGATCGGTTTTTTAGCAATTATTAGTTTCTCTAAAAGTCTTCTTCTAGTGAAAACGTTTGCTTGCTTTTATCGGCCAGGACTCCTGACTTCTGATAATCGCCCACGCGTTTTTCGAAGAAATTTGTTTTGCCTTGCATGGAGATCATCTCCATCCAGGGGAAAGGATTTTCGGCTCCGTATTTTTGCTT
>CAJQNM010000198.1 GCA_905479665.1 uncultured Saprospiraceae bacterium | reverse complement strand
GTCTGCCCATTTTCTGTACGATCGGTATCAGTGATATGTCGGCTCTGAATTTATCCGACAAAGCCTCCAGACCGGGTGTCACTTGATCCAGGTTAAATCCATTGTTTGGCATAAATGGATACATGAAAATATGCTCATGATTAAGTTTTCGCAGTGCCAGATTATCGGGAAATACCTCCAAATCCCTTGGAGATATTTTATGCAATTCAGATAGAAAACCGACCAATTTTTCCAATTTGTTTCTAGCTAAATCTACATCCTGTTGATAGATAGAAGTATAGTCCTGTACCGTACCCAAGTCCTCCATAATCAGCAGGTGATTGGAGACGTCATAATGTAAAATCTGCGGCATCGCCTCGGCAAGTCCGGCACAAGATGCAATCGCCTGATAAAAGAGGTACTCAACCCGTATGCGTGACAAGGGCGCTGGGATCTGCGGATACTTTTGCACAAAAGGCCGTGATTGCTTCAAAATGAGTGACCGCTCTTCTGTCTGCAGCCGTATCACCACATTCATATTTCCTGCCCCTGGTTTGGTCGCACTCAGCACCGATTCTCCCGCATCTAGTAGACCGCGATCTAGCAGATACTGAGAAAACTCTCTTTTGTTGGTTTCAATCTCAAAATTGACCATGCCCAAAACTATCATTTTGCTCACCAATGCCATGGGAAGAAGCTGGCAAAGGGCATACAGTAGACACTTTTGTGCCTCCATGGGGTAAAGACATACCCACTAGGTTGGGCTTTGAAGCCCGGCGAATACGTAGAATTGTATAGCCGGGCAGCCTTCAAGCTAGAGTGCGAAACAGGGATAAATGCGACAAATTGCTAGATTGTTCGTCTACTGAATGAATCATTCTACTAATTTGCCATGGTGAATAAACCAGGATTTGCATCTTCTCTTCTCATCGTGCTCATGTTCGGAGCTCTCGCAGCATCGATTTTTGGCATTTGGACCCTCTCCAACACTGTCGACCAAGCTCAGGATCGAAAATATGACCTTGCACTGATCCAAGACGC
Source organism: uncultured Saprospiraceae bacterium (assembly GCA_905479665.1). GTDB lineage: Bacteria > Bacteroidota > Bacteroidia > Chitinophagales > Saprospiraceae > CAJQNM01. The sequence goes on along the minus strand of CAJQNM010000198.1, from coordinate 3,181 downwards.
CCGCTATGGCATCCTCAATGTACATGAATGGAAGCGACAGGTCTCGGTCATCATCTCCAAAAAAATCGAAGAATTTGACATAAATCCAGCGAATGAGGGCCGTCTTAAGGAACAGGTTCAAACAGCTTTATACAAGTTAATAGACGAGTTGGGCAAATTTCTCAAGAAGGAAGAGGGCGAGGGTAGTATGTTGGAGAAAATGCTCAAGTCCGTGGCCTACGGAGTGGCGTTTGATGCTGACAAATTTAAGCAGCAAGTGCCCGAATGGTCGGAACAGATCTTGCTCGAGATCGACAACGAGGAAACCCGCAAGGAGCTCAAGGACTACATTGGCGAAAAAATAGAAGAACTCCTCCAAATGACTGAAGAGGAGGAAAACACCGCAGTGATTGATGCGGTCTCTGAGAAATATGGCTGTATTGATCACGCAGCTTGCAGTACTCTATTGTCGGAAGAAAACCGCAAAGCCCAGCGTAAGACTGAACGTTGGGGGGTACTGACAGTAGCATGTATACTGCTTATGTTCTTCTTCTTTCTGATCGGCAAACCCATGCAGTCAAAAAGGTTGCCCTATTTCTTGCTGATAGCTGCATGTCTGCTTCTGCTCTATGGTGGCCTCTCTCTACCCATGATTGATATAGATGCACGGATCACAGATCTCAATTTCAATTTGATGGGAGAAGAAATTGTGTTCTCCAATCAAGTACTCTTTTTTCAAAGTAAGAGCATCTTACAAGTAGTTACACTTCTATTGGAGCAGGGTGATTTTCAGACTGTCGGGGTTGGATTTCTCATTTTGCTTTTCTCAGTCATATTCCCCATTTTGAAAATGACGGCATCGGCCATGGTCGTGGGTCGAAGTGATCTCCTGAGCCGAAATAAATTGCTCAATTGGCTCGTGCTAAAATCTGGGAAATGGTCGATGGCAGATGTTTTCGTGGTCGCTATTTTCATGGCCTACATTGGCTTCAAAGGCATCATCAATAGTCAACTCACGCAGCTCGAACGCAATCAATCCGTAAACATGATTACCACTCATGAATTTACAGCCCTGCAAATTGGCTTTCTCATGTTTATGTGTTTCTGTTTGGCCAGCTTACTTTTTTCTTCTGTGGTACAGCGCAGGGGTATTTTACTGGATGAGGAATCATAACGCTCACCGCCGCACTTCATTCGGAGACATAAACTGTGCCTTGAAGACTTTCGAAAAGTATGCAGCACTGCTAAATCCTACGGCAAAGACAATTTCAGAGACATTGAGATTGGGGTTGCCAAAATTCAGGATGGGGATCCCCAATAACCGCTCGGCTGGCTTGACTTATATCGTTCGTAGTTGTACGATCGACTGATCCATCCTCTATAATATTATTGAGGTAGAACAAAGGGTCGCCATTCTGTGCATCCACGCCAGCAAATTCAGGAGCGTAAAAGATCCCTAGCGCTTCATTCTCCATTACTCGACTTATGGAAGCAAACCTCACGCTGGCAGCGATCGTCTGTCCGTTCAGGTCTGTGACCCTGTTGACATTTCGGGACCAATTCAAGCGTGTTTTCCACTTGAGTTTTCTGGTCAGATTATAGGACGTAATGGCCACCTCAAATCCGCTATTTTGAAGTCTTCCGAGATTCTGGAGCTGGCTGTCAAATCCAATAGTTGCTGGAATATTTACGTTCAGCAATAAGTTTTTAGTATCCTTGAAATAGTAGTCGAGCTTGCCAGAAAGTCGGTCATCGAATAGGCCGAAGTCGATCCCAATATCAGTCTGCACGGTCTCCTCCCAGCGCAGGTTTGGGTTTGGGATCTGGGACTGAATGATTCCAGGTAATCCTCCATAGCGCCCACCCTCAAACAATCCAAGTGCTGGAAAGTGATCCATCGGAGTGTTGCCCGTGACTCCCCAGCTCAGTCTTAGTTTAAGATAGCTGACTTGGGATAAATCCGAGAAAAAAGGTTCGTTTGTCACAACCCATCCAGCGGAGGCTGAAGGAAAGACGCCGTAACGATTGTCACTTCCAAATCGAGAATCACCATCAATCCGAGCGGAAAGTGTTAAGAGATATTTTTCCTTAAGCCCATAGTTTATCGAGATATAAAAGCGGGTATTTTCATCTCCACCAGATAAATTTCAGTTGCACATTCTTTTGACCCGCCTGGGGATCGTACATCAGTTGTTCCCAATCGGTATCATGACCATCTCTCCAACCAGGCAATCGTTGGTCCTTTCATTGCTCCGCAGATCTTCCGAACACCAGTGCTTGATCATCGGCAACGTTGCTAAATGCTTCATCCCACAGCTCCAGATATTGTTGGACATTAAGCCATTTTTTCCTGAGAGTGGGCTTACTCCAGCCCATGCTCATGTCAATTTCCACTTTGTTGGGCCAGCCGTGCCCGTTTTGGTGGTGACTGTCCCCATGATCTCATCCGCCTGCAGTCTGATATTGACGCCTACCAGTGGAAGTCTATCTCCAGCATCCACCACCATTCCTGCAATCTCAATTTGTCCTGATAGAGACGACCACCGCACGAATACAATGCAAGATAGGACCAGCATGCACTAAAGTCTCAAGCGGCTTGGAGCTTTGTTCATACTGGAAATGTCAATAGTAAGAAATACTATTACAAGTGGTAGTTACGATAAGAGCGGTGATGAAACAATAGGACAACAAACCCAGGTGCCAGAATAGAAATAATCAATGACAGCTCTGAGCCTGTCATTGATCATCTTGTCCTGCTATTCGCAGGGGATGCTCGTTCCACTGCAACTGCTTAGAATATCTGGAAGACTCAATACACGGTTTAGAATCTAAGATGCCCTCGATAGGGTAAGTCCCCCGTCTCCACGTTATCCTTAAAGTCGAGTCTCCCTGTGACGCCTGCAAAAACTCCCTCGCCGCTGCCATCTTGAATGGGGTGTTGGCAACGCCCAAATATTTCTGCACCCTCGAAGAACCCGTCAGAGCAGCCTTCGTACTTGGCCTCAAATCGATACGTTGTCCAGAAGGTGCCGGACATTCCATTGTAGGTGCCAACGAAGAGTTCACGCCCTTGCTATCGATAGGTTCCACTTGGTGAGCAATCATGGCTATCGACAAAGACATACAGACATCCTTCCAAATCTCCATTCAGATGTAGCGCAAAATCAGCTCCTTCATCCTCATAATTGCAATCTTCTAAGGA
>CAJQNM010000197.1 GCA_905479665.1 uncultured Saprospiraceae bacterium | reverse complement strand
TCCTGAGCCATCGGTACACTATTATTAAGGAAAATAAATGCCACTGCGAGTAGACCTCCGCATAAATAATTATTGTGACTATTTATCTCAATCATTCGTAATGGAAGATTTTGCCTCCTGCGAGCACCTCTTGGTTTTCTTCGTCGAATGTTACGTATTTGCCAGTGCGTAAAGCTGCGGTCGTCATGATGTTGGCGATCGAGTGGTTGTAGCCCACTTTTACAGGCGCATTTGGGGTGTTACGACTGCGCACACATTCCATCCAGTTGAGCATGTGCAGAGAGGTCGTATTGTCGGCCCCCGTGTTTGCTTAGGTGACCACCTGCACGTCGCTGCTGGCAAGATCAAATTCCTCCAGTTGGGTTGGTTGCATTCCCATCTTAGAGGCATGACGTTCTACCAAGCCGCCATTGGGTGTGACCTTGTTGGATTTTAGATTTAATTCTCCGGCATTGGAATAATAAATTTCTTTGGTACCTCCGGCGGAATTTGTGAAACGAGAAGAGTAAACAACTTGAAATCCACGGGTGGGGTCTGTGAGAGGACCATAGTCAAAGACGGCCGTCATGGTATCATAATTTTTCCTTCCGTCTTTCCACAGATAGATGCCGCCATTGGCAGCTACACTGCGCGGATGGTCTAGCCCAGAAAACCAATGCACTGTATCAATCTGATGGGCCATCCACTGGCCAGGAATTCCGGAGGAAAAAGGCCAGAAGAGACGATATTCCAGATACTTGCGAGGGTCCCAGGCTTCGTAAGGTCGATTCATGAGATAGCGCTTCCAATCCGTATCAGACTCTTTTATTTCTTTGGTTAGTTGGGGGAGGCGCCAACGGCCGGGCTGATTGACGTTCCAGGTCATGTCAACAGAGACGATGTCGCCAAATTTTCCAGAGTCTATGTATTGCTTGGCGGCATGGTAATTTGCACCACTGCGCCGTTGAGAACCGATCTGCACTATGATGCCTGCTTCCTTTACAGCTGCCAAGCCTGCACGGGCATCTGCCATCGTTTCGGCAAATGGCTTTTCCACGTAGGCATCGACGCCGGCTTCTGCAGCTTGCACCGTGTGTAAAGCATGCTGAAAATCGGCAGTAGAGATTACCACTGCATCGACCACGTCGGCCTCGTACAGTTCTTCATTGTTGCGATAGGCGGTAATGGTGCTGCCTGCTTTCTCTTTGACATGGGCGATTGCCTCCTCGCGTCGGCGATTCCATAAGTCGGATACGGCGACAAACTCAAAATTCATCGCTTCCTGGTGCTTGACGAAAGCGGGAACGAGCGAGCCTCGGCATCGATTTGAAAAGCCTATGATACCTACGCGCACCCGATCATTGGAACCGAGAATGCGGGAATAGCTCTTTGCTGTTGTGCCTAGCATAATAGCGCCTGAACTAAGCACGGTCTTCTTAATAAATGATCGACGATTGTTTTCCATGAACTTTCAAATTGTTGAGTTTCTATTAGTGAGCAGAAGAAGGAATATCTAGAGGTGCCCTAAAGTAGGAAAAAGAGAATATCTTCATCCTTATGAGGCAGGTAAAATTTGTAGTTATGGGAACAGGAGGTATTGCAGCCATGCATGCCAAGGCAATACGATCGAGTCCGCAATGTGAGCTGGTGGGTGTGCATTCAGCATCGTCTGAGCGTGCGCAAGCAGCTGAGGAACAGTTTGGAGTGGCGGGCATAACGGATCTGACCCAGCTGGCGCGTCAAAATGCAGTAGATGCAGTTTGTATTTGCACACCTTCGGGGCGTCACCTGGAGTCTGCTCGGGAAGCCGCAGCCCTGGGTTTGCATGTCCTTTGCGAAAAACCCTTGGAAATTAATATGGAGCGGGCTGGTGAGATGGTGCGAATCTGCGAGGAGGCCGGTGTGAAATTGGGCTGTATTTTTCAGAATCGATTTAAGGGAGACTTTGTGAAATTGAAAGCAGCAGTGACTGAGGGGAAATTTGGAAAATTGCTGTTGGGCAATGCATACATTAAATGGTATCGTGACCCATCCTATTATTCTTCGAGTGTTTGGAAGGGCACGTTGCAAGGAGATGGGGGAGCGGCATTGATTAATCAAGGCATTCATACGATCGATTTATTGTTGGATATTATGGGAGGTGTGGAGAAGGTTTTTGCAAAAACACACACACTGCATCATAATATCGAGGGGGAAGATATAGGATTGGCAATGTTGACTTTTGCGAATGGAGCTTTTGGTATGATCGAAGGCAGTACCGCATTGTATCCGGGCTATGCGGAGCGCCTCGAGATTTTTGGCGAGGAGGGGAGTGCCATCTTAGAAAATGGAAATATTATCGAGTGGAATATTCGAGGAGAGGAGAATGCTCGAGTTGAAACCCGTGACGTCAATAATTCTGGATCTTCCGATCCACTCGCAATTGCGGATCAATTTCATCAATTGCAGATCGCGGATTTTGCGGATGCTATTTTAGAAGATAGAGATCCTCTCGTGACAGGCGTGGATAGTTTGTCAGCACTTGATTTAATTGAACATATATATAAGTCTTCTAAGGAGAATCGTGAGATTGTTGTTGTTTCGTAAATCTCTTCGAATTAATTGTCCATTATTCACACACCACTAAAAGCACTGAATCCGCCATCAACAGGAACGACAATTCCGGTGACAAAAGATGATCGGTCGTCGCAAAGCCACAATAGAGTGCTGACTAATTCTTCCGGCCGGCCGAAGCGTTTCATAGGCGTATTGGAAACAATGGTGTTGCCCCGAGCGGTGTAGGAGCCATCTTCGTTTAACAAGAGGGAGCGATTTTGCTCGGCAATAAAAAATCCGGGAGCAATTGCATTGACTCGCAGACCTTCACCATATTTGGTGGCGAGTTCTACCGATAGCCAACGAGTAAAATTATCGACCGCCGCCTTTGATGCAGAATACCCCATGACTCGGGTGATGGCTTGTTGGGATGCCATCGAAGAAATATTAATGATCGATCCTCTTTTTTGCAAGGCCATGGTTTTTCCAAAAATCACCGACGGTAAGATGGTGCCTTTTAAATTGAGATCGGTGACTTTGTGATAGTCCTGGACATCCAGATCCCAAAAATGCTGATCAGGCATGATGGTGGCACCTTTCATATTGCCACCTGCTCCATTGACCAAAATATCAATATGTCCCCATTCACGGATGATCTGTTCCTGGACCTTTTCTAATTGATCCGGCTGTAAAACATCGGCGACCAAACCGATGGCCTGTCCTCCTTGATCCCGAAGTGTTTGGACGCATGCGTCTACCTTTTCTTTGGTCCGACTTAAGATACCCACTTTTATACCTGCTGCAGCCAGACCCTGGGCCATTGCACTGCCTAGCACTCCTGCTCCTCCGGTAATAACTGCCACTTTATTTTCCCAACTCATGCTCTCTGTCTTAACAAATGGTGAACGTAAATTTTTATCTCGCGACCCTTCCACTCGCATCGCCTTCCACTAGCTTTTCCACTTCATCAACCGTTGCGAGATTTGCATCGCCATATATAGTGTGTTTGAGACATGATGCTGCAACGGCATAATTCAATGCGCGTTGATCATCTTCTGGATAGGTGAGCAGGCCATAAATAAGGCCGGCCATAAAACTGTCGCCACCGCCTACGCGATCCACGATGTGGGTGATTTGGTACGTCGGCGCCTCGTACAATTTTGCTCCGTCGTAAAGTACACCCGTCCAAGAATTGTGTGATGCACTGATGGAGCCGCGCAGCGTGGTAATAACTTTTTTGGCCCTTGGGAACATCTTCATGAGCTGCTGAAGAACAGAAAGGTATGCCTCGGCAGAAATAGAATCACCCTGCGTCACATCAACGGCCTCAGGGTGCAGACCGAAGTGTTTCTCGGCATCTTCCTCGTTGCCCAAGATGATGTCGCAGCATTCGACAAGTGCGGGCATCACCTCGGCCGGCTGTTTGCCGTAGTTCCAAAGTTTTTTGCGGTAGTTGAGATCGGTGGAAACGGTTATGCCCAGTCTATTGGCTGTTTGTACGGCCTCCAGGCAGGCATCTGCGGCACCTTGCGAAATAGCTGGAGTAATCCCTGTCCAGTGAAACCAATCGGCTCCCTCGAAGACCTTTTCCCAATCCACCATCCCTTTTTCGATCGTGCAGATCGCGGAGTGTGCCCGGTCATAGACTACTTTTGATCCGCGTGATACCGCACCCATTTCAAGAAAGTAGATGCCTAAGCGCTCTCCTCCTCGCAACACGTGGTTTGTATGTACACCTCTTTTGCGCATTTCCATCAAAGCACAATCTCCCAGGTCATTTTGGGGTAGTCGGGTGACAAACTCTGCATGGAACCCATAATTAGCGAGTGATACAGCTACATTCGACTCACCACCTCCATAGATGACCTCAAAGGAATCGGCCTGCGAAAAACGGCGCTGTCCTGGGGGGGTGAGGCGCAGCATGATTTCTCCAAATGTCACGACTTTTTTCATCTGTTGTTTGTCTTTACAAAGTGGGTCGTAAAGTAGGACTTACTTGTTTGATCTCAAATCGAATAGGCGGTAAATTTGACCCGCCACTTCTTGTGCCGATTGGTTTGCCATACGACTTCCCAAACTTTTGCTTTAAATCAACTAATTAACATTGTGTAATATGCTAAGGATCAGTATCTTAGGATTTATAATGATTCATAAAGTGAATAGCTATTGGGTTTCTACCAAATAATTACGCATATTTGGTAGTGAATCATGGAATTTCCCTGATTTCAGAATTTCCACTTATTCAAAAACCCTCTGAGATCAGACCCCTTTCTGATTCATCGTATTTTTACTGTTAATTACGAACATCTCATGCTGCAAGACAGCTTTGGTGTTCTTTAACTATTAAAACAACCATGATGTTTAAACCATGTACATTGACTTCAGCCTCACATTCCCCTGACAAGGTGGGTGCTGCGAAAGTTTTATCACGATTGGCATCTGCAGTGCTCTTCGTGCTTTTGTCGTCTCAGATTTCATACTCGCAATGCGGTGTGACCTTTCATTGCCCCGGATATGGGCATGGAGACAAAGACTTAGGGAATTTCTACATCGAAAACGTTGACACGCCCATGTTGGCATGTTTTGCACTGACGGAGATTGATACGCCTACTACGATACTCGGACACTATGGATACAAAATCGATGATAGCCGAGGTCGTTACGGCATCAAGGTTCATGGTGAAGCATGTGGCTCCATTCGTGTAAGAAGTTGCGATGATTTTATCGGAGAATATAGCTGCTGCTCAGGTTACACTGTGCGCCGAACAGTGACTATGTATGACGATCTCGATAACGATGGCATCGTTGACCCAGGAGAACAGTCGTCCAGTTGTGTCTATACGTACACAATAAATCGAGACGATAGTCCTCCCGAACTCGAAATTGGCGAAGATGTGACTTTGGAGTGTGGAGAAAAAATTCCAAAAGCCAAGTGGACCGTCAGTGATGGTTGCAAAGTAAGTGTGGTTGTTACAGAAGAGCGTACCGACTTCAATCCTTGTGAGTATCTGATCGAACGCACCTACACTGCTAAAGATGCTTGTGGTCACCAGACCGTGAAAACACAACGTATCATTGTCGAAGATAATGTAGCACCAACAGTGAAATTGACTAGTCCTGGATTGGCAGGTCTTGAGAATGGAGGTTCTATGGACATGTACGGATGTGATCGTTCACCAGCACTACTGGTGGAAGATGCTGTCTTCAGTGATTGCTGCAAAGCAGGTCTGAAAGTAGAAGCATACGACAAACTGGTAGCAAGCAATGTATGTGACGTCTTCGGATACTATCGCAAATGGGAGTGTGGATATTATGTGACCGATGGAGCAGGCAATGAAACTCATTTCCGCTTCTATGTCCATCAGCATGATACGATTGCTCCAGTTCTTGACGGCGTGCCAGAAAGCATGGACTTAGGCTGTGATGATACCATTCCAGCGGCGCCGATTGTGACCGCGACAGACAATTGCCATCTTTCTGGAGATGTCGAATTGAGTGTCGATACAATTGGTTCTCCTGCTGACTCAGCGTACGCAATCTTGCGCACCTGGTCTATATCTGATCGATGTGGATCAATGACTTCAGCTTCACAACTGATCACCTTTTGTGGATTTGATACCACTGGTGTACGCAGCCGACTAGGCAGCTTGGTCTTCATGGACAATAATGCAAACGGTGTTCAAGACGTGGACGAGAAAGGATATAATGGAGTACAGATATTTCTATACCGGATGGAAGACGGAATTTCAGAATTGGTAGATGACATGGCTTCGCTCACGCACAATGGAGTAGATGGCTACTATGGTTTTGACTTCCTGCAAGAAGGAGAGTACATGCTACGCTTTGCGATTGATGCAAACCTCAAGTTTACCTTACAAGATGTGGGTGACGATGATGCGATCGATAGTGATGTATCACCAGTGGATGGAACAATCACCGGCATTTATGTCGAAAGTGGTCAGAGCATCATGCACTTGAATGCAGGTGTCACTGAGCTAGATGTGGAGAACTCTGGTATAGTAGGATTTGATGAAGTGAGTCGTCCAATTAATCAGCGTTCTAATCTCGCTGGAAGCGAACTTCGAGTCGTTGAGCCAGGTGTTCTGGATGCTGAGATTGAGAGCAATCGCATTGCACAGATCGCTGTGCTTTATCCGAACCCGACTTCTGATCGAGTAACGATTGTTCTGGACAATGAGCTGGAGCTGAATTACCGAGTTGTCAATCAATTGGGTCAAGTCGTGATCGAAGGTACCTTTGAAACAGGAGCAACCAAATCTCTTGATCTCTCTGGATATGCCAATGGCTTGTATTTCGTGAGCTTGCAAACCATTGATGGACTGCAAGACTTCCGAGTAGTGAAGCAGTAGTGCTCAAAATATAGATTTTGATAAGAAAGCCGCTGGGTTCATTCTCAGCGGCTTTTTTATTTGTCTTCTTTTCCTACTTTAAGGGCAACTGGGAGAATGGGAGATATCCATTAATTATTGAAGAAATACCAAATGAGTAAAAATTATTCTGCAGATAATATTAGTCCGTTTTTAGGCGACAATTTCCTTTTGGAAAATGGTGTTGCCGAAGAGCTGTACCACGAGCATGCTAAAGACCAGCCGATCATTGACTATCATTGCCACTTGCCACCGGACGAACTGGCGGCAAATAAAAATTTTGGCAACTTAACTCAGATATGGCTTGCTGGAGATCACTACAAATGGCGAGCCATGAGAACTCTTGGGATCTCAGAAGAATTCATCACTGGCTCTGCAGATGACCAGGAGAAATTTTATAAATGGGCGGAGACCGTACCGTATACATTGCGCAATCCACTCTATCACTGGACACATCTGGAGCTGAAGCGTTACTTTGGGATTGACACCTTGGTCTCGCCAGACACGGCGGAGGCTATTTACACAAACTGCAACACACAGCTGAGTGAATCGAGATTTAGCACTCAAGGCATCACCAAGGCTATGAATGTGCAAGTGATCTGCACAACGGATGACCCCACAGATGACTTGCGCCACCACATCAAATTACAAGAGGAAGGAAATGTGCGGGTATATCCAGCTTTCAGACCGGACCGACTCATTTTAATAGATGCACCCGAATTCAATCTCTATATCGAGAAACTGGGAGCAGTTGACAGCTGTACTATATCAACCCTCGACCAACTGCTTGCTACTATTGAGCGTAGAGTAGATTTTTTCCATTCGATCGGATGCACGATTTCCGATCATGGTTTGGAAAAAGTGTATTGCACAGGAGCAAGCGAGGCTGAAGCAAATCGCATTTTACAAAAGAGATTGGGAGGGGCTTTAGTCACCGAGCAAGAGATGGAAGACTATGCTTCAGTCGTGCTCTACAATCTAGGGAAAATGTACAGTGCACGGAATTGGGTGATGCAATTTCATCTGGGTGCTTTGCGTAACACCAACAGACGGATGGCTCGCGAGATTGGTGCGGATAGTGGATTTGATAGTATAGGTGAGTGGAACCAGGCACCCTCTTTGGCCGCCTTCCTTGATCTGTTGGATAATGAAAATGCATTGCCAAAAACGATTCTCTATGGCTTAAATCCGAAGGAGCACCCCATTTTAGCGACCATGATTGGAAATTTTAACGATGGGTCGATTAAGGGCAAAATGCAATTTGGCTCTGCTTGGTGGTATCTCGATCAAAAGGCAGGCATGGAAGAGCAAATGAATATTCTATCCAGCATGGGTCTCCTGAGTTGCTTCGTAGGAATGCTGACCGACAGTCGGAGTTTTCTCTCATATCCTCGTCACGAATATTTCCGTCGTATTCTTTGCAATCTGATTGGCAAGGATGTTGTCAATGGTGAGCTACCCCATGACATGAACTGGCTCAGTAAAATAGTGAAGGATATTTGCTACAACAATGCGAAGCGCTATTTTGAATTCTAAGTAGTTAATAGTTAATAACTAATAACTAATAACTAATAATTAATAGTGTGGTTATGTTTGAATGCTCTTTTTGGCAGATACGATAGAACTGGTAAGCAGCTTTATTAATTCAATGTTCGCGAAACTTATTCTCTCGAAGTTCTCAG
>CAJQNM010000196.1 GCA_905479665.1 uncultured Saprospiraceae bacterium | reverse complement strand
TGAGTTCGCGGGTATTTTGGCTTGTAGCAGATAATCTAATGAATAAATTGGGTTTGACCTTGGTTTAGCATGAAAGACACTTCCCATGGCCCACCAAAGTTGGCGCACGACCTGCTCCACTTTATCTTAAAATCTCAATTGCTTGAAGAAGTATTGGGCGACATGGAAGAGAATTATTTATTTCAAAAAGAAACACACTCAAAGCGACAAGCCGACCTTCAATATTGGTACCAGACCTTAAATTATCTCCGACCTTTTGCTATCCGAAGCGATATTCTCACCAAATTAAATCCTTTCATGATGTGGCGCCATAATCTTGTGATCACTTTGCGGAAATTCAAACGCAATAAGACTTCATTCTTCATTAATTTAATTGGTCTGTCTACCGCCTTGGCAGCAGCCTTGCTCATGCTGATGTGGGTGCAAGATGAGATGAGCATAGATACATTTGATCAAAAAGCAGATCACTTATACCAGGTCATGCACAACCTTGATCTACCCAGTGAAATCTTTACACTGGAGGAGACCCCGGTTCCACTGGCCAAGGCCATGGCAGCGGAAATGCCGGAAGTAGAATATGCCGTGACCGTAAATGATTTCTTCAATTGGGGGAGAAAAAAAGGAGTATTGACTGTCGGTGAGCAAAGTACTGAGGTCAAAGGAATTCATGCTGGCGAAGACTTCTTTCAAGTGTTTTCCTATCCAATGCTCGAGGGGAGTCGAAACGAAGTACTTAAGGGAAAAAGCGGCATTGTCATTTCGGAATCTGTTGCAACGAAGCTCTTTGGGAGTACTGAAAATGTAGTAGGACGATCGGTGCAGTGGGATCACGTAGCCTACGATGGAGACTTCCAAATCGAAGGAGTCTTCAAAGATCCCCCGACAAATGCTACAGATCAATTTGAAGTCATTCTGCATCTTTCACATCTCACCGACAATGACCGTTGGGCCAATCAGTGGACCGGTTCTTACGGAAAAACATATTTCACACTCAATCCTGCCAGTGACATCAATAGCGTGAAGGATAAACTAGCAGCGACGATGCAAGTCAAGTGTGAACGATGCACGGAAAGCAGTCTTTTTCCATTCAAATATTCGGACAAGTACTTGTATGGCGACTTTGTCAATGGAGTCGCCTCAGGAAAGGGAAGGCACGTATACGTTAAGTTGTTTTCCCTAACGGCACTATTTCTTCTTCTCATTGCCTGCGCAAACTTCATGAACCTATCGACTGCTGAAGCTGCTCGAAAAATGAAGGAAATAGGTGTGCGTAAAACAGTTGGAGCCACCCGGAGGTCTTTAATACTTCAACTGCAAAGTGAATCAGTCCTGCTATCCACCATTGCATTATTATTTGCGCTCACTATGGTCGTGCTACTGCTACCGGAGTTTAATCATATTTCAGGAAAAGAATTACAGCTTAAACTAAGTGGCAACCTTATTCTAGCTACGGTAGGAATAACGCTTTTTACCGGATTACTATCCGGTTCATACCCAGCGCTCTATTTATCAAGATTCAAGCCGGCACAGGTCATAAAGGGAAAATTAGATAGCAATTCGGGTGATTTTTGGATACGCAAAGGATTGGTGATTTTTCAATTTTCACTTTCCCTGATCTTTATTGTCAGCCTTCTGGTAGTAAATCAACAAGTCGATTATTCGCAAACCAAAGACATGGGCTATGAGCGAGAAAATGTGATAAGTTTTCCGTGGAAAGGTGACTTGTATGACAACTGGAATGGTCTGGGAGAAGAAGGGAATTCAAATGAAAAATACTACACCTTCATTGCAGGATTGAGCAACATACCGGGCGTTGTGCATGCCACTCAAATGAATGGAAATATTCTGGATAATGTCATCGGGCAGAGTGGAATTACTGTGACTGGTGATGCCTCAGAAGAAAGCTTTAATGTAAAATCGCCGGTCGTCGGGTACGATTTCATGAAAACCTTAGGGATAGATGTCGTTGCCGGAAGATCCTTTTCTCGAGATCGCAACGATAGCTATTTCACCACAATCATGGTCAATGAAACAGCAGCCAAATTAATTGGTTTTGAAAATCCGATCGGTGAAAAAATACACATGAATGGTGAGAACGAAATAATTGGGGTCGTGAAGGACTTCCAATATGGTTCTCTCTACAATGGTATAGAGCCTTTTATTTTCCGATTTGATAAACATCTCGGCAATATCCTGGTCAAGGTCGATGGCTCAGGTGTCCAGGAGACGGTGGCCGCACTCGAATCATTATACCAGGAATTTCTCCCAGGGCAGAGTTTAGACTTTCGCTTCTTGGACGATGACTATCAACAACAATATGAGTCCGAGCTAAGACTTGCCACCTTGTCCCGCTACTTCGCCGGTCTGGCGATCCTGATTTCCTGCTTGGGACTCTTCGGTTTGGCCATGTTTATGGCCGCTCGTCGCAAGAAAGAGATCGGTGTCCGTAAAATATTGGGTTCGACTGTTCTTGAAATCGTGCAAATGCTTGGTCGTGACTTTACGAAAACTGTCTTGATTGCCATTCTCATTGCTACGCCGGTGAGCTACTACATTGCCAGGCAATGGTTGTCTAATTTTGAGTACAGCATTGATCTACAAGTGTGGTATTTTCTCCTGCCAGCACTGATTGTCCTCTCTGTTTCATGGTTGACGGTCGGCGTGCATACCATTCGGGCAGCGCAATTGAATCCAGTCGAGGCACTTAAGGCGCAGTAAGTTACACTGCGTCACTTTAAATAATTTCATCAAACAATGTTGCAGGCAGACCGACTACCCATTCATGACCATTAAAGACAGTGGCGACCATCAACATGGAGATCTATCACTCAAGAAAAAATTGTAACCAATGCTAAAATTTCTCATCCCTTGCTACCTGTTCCTTTCGTATGGATGTCACCAAAGCCCCGTCAATGAGGCCTCGCCCACACCGCAAAAGGTTGTACCCACTAAAATATCCCAAACCATGGCTGATCTAGGCACCTCAAATGAACCCACCGCAGTAATCTACAGATCACAAGACATGGGCCTTACCTGGTCTTCATTTGCTAGAGGCATTCCCGAAGACGCAACGTTGAGCGCTATCAAACAAGATGGAAATAAAGTCTATGTCGCGACCGATTATCATGGTGTTTTTGTCTCCATAGATGGGCAAAATAATTGGACACCTTTAGCTCCCGAGCAACTAAAGAATCTAGATATCAATTGCTTGGAGGTGGAGGCAAACCACCTCATCATAGGTACGTTAAAGCATGGCATATTTGTCTCATCCGACAGTGGATTAAATTGGAAGTCTTCCGAAACCAATACCCTTCACTCCCCTATTCGAGCATTTATTCAGTCAGAAAACAAACTCTATGCGGGAACCGACTCAGGCATCTTCAAATCACTTGATCAAGGTAAATCATGGTCACATGCATACGGACAGATGCAAATTCTTGGATTCACCGCATTGCACGACAAGCTCTACGCTGCTACACAAAGCGGACTACTTATGCATAGTGGCAACAATGAAGGTTGGAAATATATCTACACTGGTGATGCGCTCCATGACGTAGCCAACGATGGCACCTACATCTACGCCATGACATTGGGTCAGCAATTACTTAAATCCCAAAACGACGGTGTACTTTGGCAAAATGCTCAAAAAGGCATACCCTATCCCACCAACTTCTATACCAATGAATTGCAACATATTGGCACCAATATATTTTCAGCGCAATGGATCGGAATATATCAATCATCTGATCATGGAAATAGCTGGAGCAAGCTCACCAATTTACCGGACTCAACTGCTTTCTCAACACTTGAAATAACAGATTTTGGAATCATTGCTGGTATTTCTATCAGATGATAAGATGCTCAGTGTATGTGCGCAGTATCTCAACTCAACCACATCACACCGATGATAAACAAACTAGAGGTGCATATCCGGCCAAATCCAGACCATCTTTTCATCTCATTATCCTGAACTGACAAAATATCTGATCAGGATCTTTAAGATAGGTAAGATGGGCAAGATGAGTAGGTATTATCGTGACAGGGAGTATTCTCTACTCAACCACATCACACCGATGATAGACAAACCAAGTAGAAGTGCATATTCGACCACATCCTGTCTATCCTTTCTCTTATAAATCATGTACAGACAAATATCCTGATCATCCTGTCCATCTTATAATTCACGCACAGACAAATATCCTGATCATCCTGTCCATCTTATAATTCATGCACAAACAAATATCCTGATCATCCTGTCCATCTTATAATTCATGTACAGACAAAATATCCTGATCATCCTGTCCATCTTATAATTCATGCACAAACAAATATCCTGATCATCCTGTCCATCTTATAATTCATGTACAGACAAAATATCCTGAT
>CAJQNM010000195.1 GCA_905479665.1 uncultured Saprospiraceae bacterium | reverse complement strand
GATAACGACTGGCTGATAGCTGATAGCTCACAACTGACGGCTGATAGCTCACAGCTCACCGCTCATAGCTCACAGCTCAAACCTCACTAGCACACGCCTCCCCTGCCTTCTTACTGCACACATTGCAGTCACCAAATTTATCCTTCACCATTGGATTGTTTGTGGCACAGGTACCGCGAAATTCTTGCCCCGTGACAATATTGCGCAGATTGATCATGGCAAATGACAAGCCGAATACGACAAAAATAATCAGAAAGGTATTTAGAAATTCCATGTTTCAGTATAACAGGCTGGGTGAAATCAAGTTCAAAAATAACACATTTTCCCATTCTCTCTAAATCACCCATCTTAGCCAAATGGAAGACAAACTAAAGGCCTTCGAGCGACTTTTGGGCATCATGGACGATCTACGAGAAAAGTGCCCTTGGGATCGTGAGCAAACCATGGAAACACTACGCAACCTCACCATTGAAGAAACCTACGAACTGGCCGATGCTATTCTGGATAAGGACCTTGATGGAGTAAAAGAGGAACTGGGCGACCTCATGCTTCATCTCATCTTTTACGGCAAGATCGCCGAGGAGCAAGGAGCTTTCAATCTGGCCGATTCCATGAATGCTGAATGCGAGAAGCTTATCCACCGCCATCCGCATGTCTATGGCGATCTCGACGTGAATGATGATTCCGATCAGGTAAAAAAGAATTGGGAAGAACTAAAGTTGTCTGAAGGGAAGAAGTCAGTGCTCTCCGGTGTGCCCAAGTCACTGCCCGCCATGGTTAAGGCTTACCGCATGCAGGAAAAAACCAAACAAGTCGGCTTCGAGTGGAAACAGGCGGAAGATGTCTGGGGAAAGGTGGAAGAGGAAATGGGCGAGCTGCAAGAGGCATTGCAATCGGGTCTCTCCCAGGCAGAAATAGAACTCGAATTCGGGGACGTCTTATTTTCCTTAATTAATTATGGACGCTTTCTTGGCATCGAAGCAGAATCGGCGCTGGCCAGGGTAAACGACAAATTCAAAAAGCGCTTTGAGTATATTGAAGAGAAAGCGCCCCAGCCGCTCAAAGAGATGACCCTGGAGGAAATGGATAAGTTGTGGGAGGAGGCGAAGGGGAGAGATTGAGATATCGAGACTTCGGGATTCCGAGATAGCGAGAGGGATTCCTAAGAGTGGAGCATAGTGGAACGATTAGTAAGCCAATACCCTAAAATTCCTTAATTTACTTGCACATGCCTAAAATCTCCATTCTTCTTATTTTCTCTTTTTTTATAGGTGCAATAGTCTATGCAGACACTTCCTTGCAGATCTACTTGCACACAGATCGCGAAATTTACACCGTTGGCGATGACATCTTCTACAAAGCATATACCGACGATTTTTCCGAATTAGCCGGTGATCAAGGTCTCTGTTACATCAATGTTGCCTTGATTGGTCCTGATTCGGTCGTGTATAGCACTCAGAAGATTGCGCTCGATCAGGGTGCTGGTGTTGGAGACATTGCAGTGGGTCTGAACTGGCCTTCCGGGCAGTATTTAATTCGAGCATATATGCACGAAGCAAATGATGATGCCCATGTTTTTCGAAAATCGATTTTTATTTATGGCCTTAGAGGTACAGTAGATCCAATCAAAGATGTAAAAGTCAAGCCTGAGCTTTCAGTGAGATTTTATCCAGCGGGAGGATATTTGGTCAAAGATCTAAACTGTAGATTAGGGGTGAAGGCAGAAGATCAGTTTGGAAATGGCATTCAAATAGAAGGCTGGTTAGAAAGAGCAGGCGAAAGCACAGCGACTTCATTTATTACAGACTCTTTGGGATATGGGCAGTTTCAGATGATCCCCAAGGACACGTCTGCCGTGGCTGTGTCAGTTATTTATCAGGAAGATGCAATAATGTATCAGTTGCCAAAGGCACTTGAAAGAGGGTATACTTGTGAGATTGTGTCGCAAGATGATGATGACGTCCGTGTTTTGGTGCAGTGCAACACATCTGCCGGGTTGCAGGGTGCGATGCTGCAGGTGAGACAGCAGGATCAAATTATTCTTGAAAAAACGTTGGACATCGACCCTGGGCAAGAAGTGTTTTTTGGTGCTGAAAATCTTGCAGCGGGTATTTTTTGCATCACGCTGGTCGATGCTGCAAACCGGCCAGTAGCGGAGGTGCTTGGTTTTCACTATGACGAAACGGATGAGGTTTTTCTGGATCTTACTGTAAATCATGTTGATGATTCGCTGGATATATTCTTGGAGTCTTACAACTACGATGGAGATTTATTGGCAGCTGATCTGAGCGTGAGTATGGTCGATCAGCGCTATGCCAAGGTTCTTTTTGCTTCCGATATCCGAACCTACTTTCAGCTTGAATCAGAGCTTGCTGGATCGATTGTACAACCCGGTATTTATTTTGGTGAGGATCTGGAGACAGCACGCCATCGAATGGCCAATTTGCTGCTCTGTGAGGGCTGGCGCAGATATAAATGGCTAGCTGAGGGATCACCTGAAGCAGAAGTACAAGAACTGCAAAATTGTCTTGCGATCTCCGGTCGGACCACTTTGCCAGGAAATCCCAACAAGGGTGTGCATGCTCACGGTTTTGTTTCCGATCTCTCACAGGACTTCGAGTTTATTCCTTTTCAAACAGATGCAGAGGGGTACTTTAAGATTGAAGATGTTCAGCTGACGGGTGTGAGAAATCTTTTTTTTCAAGCCGAGCGATGGAAGAAAAGAAAATACCAGAAGAGCCTTGATAAAAATAAATTGACTGGCAATCGTCAGGTATCCATTCAGGTATTTGCGGATAGTACGGCTGGACTGACAAAGGCAGACTTCGCGTATCTTCGGAGAACCAGACCACAGTCCGGTGGTATGGACTATCTATCTGACAACTCAGCCATTATTTCTCGGGCGCAAGATTCTTGGGAGGGATGGTCACTCACTACAGATACTGTGGAGGTAATTGCAGAAAAAATAAATCCTATAGTCGATTACTACGAAGATGGCATGCTGTACACCCGGCCCAATCAACGAATCTTTATGGACCAGATTCAGGCTCCTAATCGCTACCGCACAATTTTTGATGTAATTAGAGCGCGGGTCACCAATGCCACAATCACTGGTCTCGGTGGCGTAGCTGGTCTTTACGAGGAAACATCAGGCCCCAAAGTAATATTTCGAGGTGGTACGTCATCGCTTTCTGTTGCGACTCAATCAAATACAGTAGCAAGTTTTTTACTTAACGGGAGCATGGTCAGTGCCTCCACTGTAGAAAGTATCGCTCCACAAGACATTGCTTTTATCGATGTGATCCGTGATCTCAGCAGCCTTGCTACTTATGGAGAGGCTGGGTCTGGGGGAATTATCGCCATTTATCTCAAGCAGGGTCAGCAAATCGAAATTACGAAGGATGAAAAGAGGGGCACATTGCATCTAGTGTATCAGGGCTACCATCAAGCAAGAGAGTTTTTTGAGACAAAGCAACCGGTAGGCACTCATACAAGAAATAATAGCCCTACTTTGTTCTGGCACCCTTCCATCCGTCTGCAAGATGGCTCCGGTATAATAAGAGTTCCGAAGTCGCAGCGCTCGGGCCCATTTGTCCTCACGGTCGAAGGCGTGACAGAAGATGGCACTCCAGTAGCTACGCGAAAAATATTTACAGCACGATGAAGTTAATAAGAACCTTGTCTATTCTTTTCCTATCTGCTTTATGCATCTGTGTGCAAGCCCAAAATATCGCAGGTCTTGTGTTGGATGCCGATACCAAAGAGCCATTGGCAAACGTATTTATTTTTATTGCCAACAGTTCGGTCGGTACCACCACCGCAAATGATGGCACATTTAAATTGCCCATCGATGAGCCAGTTGGCACACAAATATTTTTGTCTCATTTGGGATATGATATTTTGGCGATTAAGTATGAAGGCGAGCAAAGGGAGAAGAAAGAAGTGTTTTATCTGGTCCCGACCGATCTATCTTTAGAAGAGACAGTGGTCGTCGCGAAGGCCCAGCCGGGCCTTCGACGCAGAAGACTGAGAGACTTCAGGGAAGCCTTCTTAGGAGAAGTATCGGCAAGTCGAGTGCAGATCGAAAACCCAGAAACCATTTTATTTGAGGAGAAAGACGATCGACTTATCGCTACGGTTTCTGAACCACTGTACATAGAGAATAAAGAACTGGGCTATATCGTGCAATTTTATCTGGCGTCATTTGAGCAATGGGGTGAAAGATCGGTAGATTATCAAGGCAGTGCATATTTTGTTGAGATGGAGGGCAAGCGATCTCAAGAAGCGAGATTTCGAAAAAACCGCAAGCAGGCCTACAAAAAATCAAGCATGAAATTCTTCCGAGCCTTGGCAAGCGATAATTATTCCGACTATCAGGTGGGTGTTTCGCTACCTGGTCCGGATAATAGTTTCGACCATTTTTCAAAATTGGATACCCTATCGATCCGACCAGGAAAAGATGGTCAATTTTTACTTGAAGTAAACGGTTGCCTCACCGTTATTGATCAATCTGTTCCAGCCCAGAGTAATACCAGTCGCCAAAAAGCGTCTTCGGAATTATCTTTCCAGACCACCACAATCGGTATGGCTGCCACTTCATATTTGTGCCCGAAGAATGCGCGCATTTTATTTACCCAAAATGGGCGCATCTTAAATGCCAGTGAAGTAGAGGAATTCGGCTATTGGACAACCCAGCGAGTTGGGTCTTTGCTGCCTTTTGGGTACAAGCCCTAGCGCACCACCAATATCTGCCGCACCGATTTTCCAAAGCTCCAAGCTCAAAGCTCAAAACTCAAAGCTCAAAGCTCAAAGCTCCAAGCTCCAAGCTCCAAGCCCATAATATTTGCAAAAGTGAAAGATATGTATTAAATTCACTTTTGTAAATCAAATCATATGCAGCGATCTCACCTTGGAGAATTTGAAGAATTGGTCCTCCTCATTGTAGCCAGCCGACCTGACGAAGCCTACGGAGTGCTGGTCATGAATGAGTTTTTGGAGCAGGCAAATCGCAAGGTCAATATCAGTGCTGTCCACGCTGCATTGCGAAGGCTGGAGGAGAAAGGATATGTAAAATCGTCCTGGAGTGAAGCGAGTGAAAAAAGAGGAGGACGGCGCAAACGAATTTTCTCGATCCGATCTAAAGGTGTTCAAGCACTTGAGAAGAATCGCGATTTACGTATAAAACTGTGGAATAATATTCCCGGACTCTCCCCCAATTTTGGTTTCTCATGATAGCACCACCTCGCTGGGCGCACCGATTTTTGGAATGGTATTGTCGGCCGGATTTGCTGGAGGAGATAGAGGGAGATCTCTATGAGCTTTTCGATGAGCAGATTTCGACGATAGGGGAGCAGAACGCACGCCGAAAATTTGGGTGGAATGTATTGCGATCTTTTCGTTTGTCGACAATCAGAAAAATGAATATGAACCCAATGCACTTCAGAAACAACGTAAAACTTGCCGGCCGTCATTTGGTCAAAGAAGGACTATTTTCTGTCATTAAAATTGGTGGTTTTGCCGTGGGTATTGCTGCCTGTATTTTGATAGGATTATTTGTACGGCATGAATTAAGTTACGATCGACATCATCCAGAGGAGGATGAGATATATCGGGTCTACGGGCGCTTCATTGCAGATGATGGCGAAGTGAGTGCGGGCATTCATTTCCCCATGCCGCTTGGACCCGAAATCGAGCAGCAAGTGACCGGTATAGGTGAAGTGGGCCGAGTTTTACGCCTGGGTGATCGCCTGTTGAGATCCAGTGAGGGCAAACAAGATATATTTGAAGAGCAATTTGCCTATATCGATCAGAGCATCGTAGATATATTTCAGTGGCCTTTTATTTACGGCGATCCCAAGACAGCTTTGCAAGAACCCAATACCATCTTATTGTCAGCAGCTAGTGCAGAAAAACATTTTCCGGGTATAGATCCAGTTGGCCAGACCATGGTGATGGACAATCGGGAAGACCTCGAATATACGGTGACCGGTGTGTTGGCGCCGCCGAAAGGTCCTTCGCATCTGCCATTTAATTTCTATCTCTCGCTAAAAGATTTTGAGCGCTGGCAGGATGAGTCAACTGATTGGCGATCACATAATTATTTTACCTATCTCAAAATTCCCAAAACCTCCAGCGTGGCATCGGTAAATGATCAAGTGCTCGATATTTTCATTGAGAAAATGTTTCCCAATTGGTCTCGATCTCAAAATAAATCGATGGAGGCGATCCTACAGTCTACTGATTTAAGATTGCAGCCTGTGCAGGATATTTACTTGCATTCGACAGAATTAAAGTATGATCGCTTGCCCCGTAGTGATATTCGCATCATCTGGTTGTTTGGAGCAATAGCCCTTTTTATTTTA
Source organism: uncultured Saprospiraceae bacterium (assembly GCA_905479665.1). Taxonomy (GTDB): domain Bacteria; phylum Bacteroidota; class Bacteroidia; order Chitinophagales; family Saprospiraceae; genus CAJQNM01. The sequence continues at coordinate 6,937 of CAJQNM010000195.1, read as the reverse complement.
TTAATTGCCATCATTAATTTTATCAATCTCGCGACTGCCAAATCTGTGAGCCGTGCACGCGAAGTAGGTTTGCGTAAAGTACTGGGCTCGCGCAAAAAACAATTGATCGCCCAGTTTCTCACTGAGTCGATGATGTACAGTGCAATATCTATGGTGCTTGGCGTCTCTTTGGCCTGGATGGCGATACCTTGGTTCAATCAGCTGGCCGAACGCCAACTGACTATGCCTTGGCAGACCACTTGGATGGTACCTTCTATCCTAGGAGCAATGATCACTGTTGGACTTCTAGCAGGAATATACCCGGCCTTTTACCTCAGCCGTTTTCGTCCGATGAATGTCATTCGGGGTATTCAGCTGGGGCAGGGATCAAAAGGTGCTTGGTTGCGGAGCACATTGGTGGTCTTCCAGTTTGTTGCATCAATCACTTTACTCATTGCGACCATCGTGATCGATCGTCAGATGAATTTTATGTTGACCAAGACGATTGGTTACGATCGGGATCAAGTCATGGTTCTGGAGGGAACGCAGACCATCTCAGAGATTGATCCTTTTGCACGTGAGATAGAACGTCTGGCAGGAGTACAGGACGTATCCGTGTCTGGCTACATTCCTGTCACGGGCGGATCTAGAAATGGGAATACCTTCAATGTGCTTGGTCAGAAAGGGCTGAAAACATCTGCTCAAATATGGCAGGTCGATTATGCCTACGCCGATGTGCTGGGTTTGGAGATGGCTGCTGGGAGGTATTTTTCAGAAGAAATGTTAAGCGATTCGGGTGCCCTCATTATCAATGAAGCAATGGCACGGGCACTGGCCCTGGATGACCCAATAGGTACTCAGATTACCAATGGATTTCTAGATCCCTGGCAGGTCATTGGCGTGGTCAAGGATTTTCACTTCACCTCGATGGAGCACGCGATAGGTCCACTGTGCCTGCGCTTGGGATGGAGTCAAGAGCGGATCATGATTAAAGTAGCCTCGCAAGATCTTGCCACAGTGATTGATGATGTATCGAGCCTTTGGGACCAAGTCTCTCCAAATCAGGCCATGCGCTATACTTTTTTGGATGAAAGTTTTGCCCGAATGTACGCTGATGTACAACAGCAAAAGAGATTACTGCGGGCGTTTGCCTTGTTCGCAATGCTGGTGGCATCGCTCGGGCTTTTCGGTTTGGCCACGTATCTCACGGAGCAGCGCAGCAAAGAAATCGGTACGCGCAAAGTGCTGGGAGCCAGTGGTTGGAGCCTTTTTACTCTTCTCACCAGAGGCTTTTTGAGACTCGTTGCAATCGCATTTCTTATTGCCGCTCCGCTAGGATGGTGGCTTATGCAAAAATGGCTTCAGGACTACACCTATCACATTGAGATTCACTGGCAGATCTTCCTTTACGTAGGGCTGTTAGCCGTTGCCATCGTCTTCTTTTCCGTCAGCTATCAGACCTTGCGGGCTACGTTGCAACACCCTGTAAAAGCACTGAAGAGGTGATTGAGCGAGGAGCTAGGAGCGAGGAGCTATGAGGTTTGAGCCATGAGCTATGAGCCAATGTGTCATCAGCTGGCTGTTGCTGAATGGATCTGCTGGATTTAGATTCTATCTAGGTCGGTTTAAGTCCTGACAAACATGTTCATGTCATGGTATGGCGGCTCAATGCAAACCGGTCCAAGCTCAATGCTCATAGCTGACCACTCACAGCTCCGTACTCTCAAAACAATTCCTATCTTTGCCGCCGCTATAACTGATTGTATTGATCACTAATGGTAAAACTATAACTCGATGGCTGTTTACTTAGAAAAAGAAAAGGTTGCCGAAATCTTTGAAAAACACGGCGGTGCTTCAAAAAATACAGGCTCCGTAGAAGGACAGGTAGCTCTGTTTACGTATCGCATCAAAGGTCTCTCGGAGCATCTACAACGCAACAAGAAGGATCACTCATGTCGCAGAACCCTCCTGTCATTGGTGGGTAAGCGCAAGAAACTTTTGAGATATCTGGCGGAAAAAGACATTATGAAGTATCGCTCGTTGATCGAGGAGCTAGGCATTCGTAAGTAATGCTTGCAAACCCTTCACGTCTCGGCCAGTCCTATCCTCTCACTATATTATCAACGGTCTGCCTCTCGGTAGAGGTGCACCACTTATAAAAGCACAATGGGAAAACAAATTCCAATTTCTACTTCTTTCAATCTACCCGATGGCAGAGAAGTCACTATTGAGACAGGCCAACTTGCCACCCAGGCACATGGATCTGTCGTAGTTCGGATGGGCAAGACCATGCTCTTTGCCTCCGTCGTTTCTAATGAAGAGCCACGCGAAAATGCCGGGTGGTTTCCTATGTCGGTAGACTATCAAGAAAAATTTGCCGCAGTAGGGCGTATCCCGGGCAATTTCTTCCGTCGCGAAGCACGCTTGTCGGATTACGAGATACTCATCTGCCGTCTGGTAGATCGAGCGCTCCGACCACTTTTTCCTGAGGGATACATGAACGACACCCAGGTCATCATCAATCTTATTTCGGGAGAGGAAGATGTACAGCCGGATGCGCTGGCTGCACTAGCTGCATCAGCTGCCCTCTCAGTATCTAACATACCTTTTGATGGTCCGATTTCAGAAACACGCGTTGCCAAAATAAATGGAAAGCTAGAAGTTAATCCTGGTAAGGAGGCTTGTCAAGGCGCAGAAATAAACATCATCGTTGCAGCCAGTATGGACAATGTGATGATGGTGGAAGGTGAAGCCAATGAGTGCTCGGAAGCCGAGCTGATTGAAGCTATTCGCGTTGGTCATGAAGCCATCAAAGTTCAGTGTCAAGCACAACTTGACTTGGCGCAGAAAGTAGGTGACGATGCCTTGGTCAAGCGTGAAAGACCAGTCATTGAAGAAGACGAAGAGTTGAAAGAGGCGATTAAAAATCTGGCGAAGGACAAAATCCTTCAAGTAGCTCGAGGAGCACTGGATAAAAAAGCGCGCAAAAAGCAATTCAAGGAAGTATCAGACATGGTTAAGGAATCTCTCCTTGAATCAAATGGCGAAGAATACATGGAGGAGAAAGGAGGAATGGCCTCTGAGTACCTTAATAAACTTAAAAAGGAAACCATCAGGGAGATGGTTCTTTCAGAAAATGTGCGACTTGATGGCCGGGCGCTTGATCAGGTCAGATCGATCTGGACGGAGGTCGATTTTCTGCCTTCAGCACACGGCTCGGCAATCTTCAACCGTGGCGAAACACAGGCGCTCACCTCGATGACGCTCGGTTCAAAAACGGATGAGCAAATGGTCGACAATGCGTTGGAGCATAGCTTTTCCAACTTCATCCTGCACTATAATTTTCCTGCACTGTCTGTCGGCGAGGTCAAGCCTATGCGTGGCCCGGGTCGACGAGAAGTTGGTCACGCCAATCTGGCTGGGCGCTCTATCAAGAAAGTACTACCAGAAGATGTTCCCTACACGATCCGTTTGGTCTCAGACATTCTGGAGTCAAATGGCTCCTCATCGATGGCGACCGTATGTGCCGCCTCGCTGGCACTGATGGATGGTGGAATCAAAACAACGGCTCCCATTTCAGGGATTGCCATGGGCATGATTTCCGATGGCACTCGATCAGCTATTTTGTCTGATATCCTGGGTGACGAAGATGCCATTGGAGACATGGACTTTAAAGTCACGGGAACCGAAAAGGGGATCACGGCTTGTCAAATGGATATCAAGATTGATGGCCTCTCATTTGAGTTGATGGAGAAGGCGTTGATTCAAGCACGGGCCGGTCGTATTCATATTATTCATGAGATGAATAAGACGATGAGCACGGCACGAGAGGATCTCAAACCACATGCACCTCGCATGGTCAAGTTGACCATCGACAAGAGCTACATCGGAGCCGTCATCGGCCCAGGTGGAAAAGTGATTCAGGAACTACAGGAACGTACCGGCACCGTGATCAACATCGAAGAAGTTGATAACCAAGGCTTGGTATACATCTCTAGTCCGGATCAAAATGGCATTGCCGAAGCGGTAAAAGCGGTCGAAGAAATCACCTTCACTCCAGAAATTGGCGACGAGTATGATGCAATCGTACGTACTTTGGCTCCATACGGTGTGTTTGTAGACTTCAAAAACAAGTCAGGCTTGGTGCATATCTCTGAGCTCGATCACAAACGTGTAGAGCGGGTCGAAGATATCCTCAAAGAAGGAGACCGCATTCGCGTAAAATTGATCGGACACGACAAGAAGACTGGAAAACTGCGACTCTCACGGAAGGCCACCATGGAGCGTCCGGAGCGAACGGGAGGCGATCGCAATGACCGGAACGATCGCCACGATCGCCACGATCGCAATCGCTCGTAAACTTAAGTCTTAGATTTGCCTGGATGTTAGGATTAACATCCAGGCAATTTTTCCTGTACACCACTCTTTCACATCTCTGCGTTCTAGCAGAAAGGAAACTATTTGCCGGTAAAGATTGTCTTGTCTACAGAGAAGGCAACTATCTACCCAGAGCAGATTAAACCAATGTGAATGCGTCAGCTTAAGATAACCAACAAGATCACCAATCGGGAGAGCCTTGCGCTGGATAAATATCTAAATGACATCTCTAAAATTCCGCTTATCACAGCGGAAGATGAAATAGCGCTGGCAGTACGGATCAAGGCTGGAGATACCGAAGCACTAGACGAGTTGACCCGCGCCAACCTACGTTTTGTAGTTTCTGTAGCTAAGCAATATCAAAATCAAGGATTGTCACTCAGTGACCTGATCAATGAAGGCAACCTTGGTCTGATGAAGGCCGCAAAGCGCTTTGATGAAACCAAGGGCTTTAAATTTATCTCCTATGCAGTATGGTGGATTCGCCAATCTGTGTTGCAAGCGATTGTTGAATATTCCCGCATGGTGCGATTGCCACTCAACAAAGTAGGTCAGTACAAGAAAGTCAATGAAGCGGTCACTCAATTTATTCAAGAGTTTGAGCGTGAGCCAAGTACGGAGGAGCTATCCGATTTACTGGACATGAGCGAAAAAGACGTCGTCACAGTACTCAAGGGAAATGTCCGTCACCTATCAGTAGATGCCCCCATCAGTGAGAATGACGACAGCTCGACCCTGCTTGACTTAATTACGATCGAAGACGGCGAACAAAGTCCCGATCTAAAATTGATGGAAGAGTCGCTGAAAAGAGAATTGGCCAGCGGCTTGTCTCTGCTTTCTCCAAGAGAAGTAGAAGTGCTCTCTGCCTACTATGGCCTGCGCGACCAAAGCCCCCTCAATCTCGAAGAGATCGGTGAGCTGTTTGGATTAACCCGCGAGCGAGTTCGTCAGATCAAAGAACGTGCATTGCGTCGACTACGAAGGTCTTACAACAAAAATGCGCTTCAGTCTTACCTGGGTGGGGCTGACGGTTAGGGGTCAGAGCCTTAAAGGGGTCAGGGGTCAGCTTTCACGGGTCGGCTTGTCGGCAGACTATTTTAAACACACCACACCCTATGCACTCACACCCAAACGGCTCAAAGCTGACCCCTGACCCCTGGCAGCTCTCTGACCTCTGACACCTCAGCATCACTTCTCGTTCAAATGCAGCACGACGTCATAAATTCCCAGTACCATAAAGAGTAAGAATTGCTCCTCGTTCATCTTTTCATCGATGTCAAAGGCCCTTGCATTTACAGAGCTACGATGCTCGGGAAGAGTCACCGCACCGAGTTCCAGCTCTCCTGCAAATATGGAGCAGCGTCTCGTATCTCTGCGGTCGATGCCTCCTAGAGCGGATCGACGGTCTGATCCAAGTAGCGTACCATCGGGTAATATACTGCCATAGTACTCCTCATTGATAAATACCTGAATGTCTTTGGGGCGAATGCGATAAACAAATTCGTATTTCGATGTCTGTACCAAGATGATAGCACTCTTTTTGGTCGCTGGATATTCTTTGAGATGGTAGTAGAACATCGGTTCGTGATAAATGGACTCTACCACGGCTTGTGCACTTCGACCAAAGCCTTTGCGCGTTACCTTACCCACCTCCGTGAGTGATACCAGCTGGAGCTCCTCCATGTCCCATGGTACCAGTTCGGGGCGTTTTAGAGCGGCCGCCTGACGAAATTTTCCGACATCCGAATTTATTTTGTTGGTACCCGGTTGGAACCCGATAAACATCTTATTCATCAGAAAGACGGCCATGATGAATACAACGATACTCAGTAAGCTAAACAATGTCGTTTACGATTTAGTCTGCAAGCAATATACAGCGAAAATGCTATCTTTCCTGCAGGCGAGGACTGAACTAATCCCAGATCTTTCGGTTTTAAAGTCAGTCTCACCCAGAGCAACTATGAGTGTATTCGAAAAAGCATTTCTGATTATCTATCGCTACGCGGAAAAAGGCTTGGAGATATTCCTACTATCCGATAGTGAAAATGCCAACCCCGTGTGGTCGATTCCCGAACGGGAGGCGCGCATTACCGACGATGGTATCGAGATGATCGAACTGGATCCTGTGGAGATCGATGAAGCGCACAGCGGTCATGGCGTAGCTGTCGAAGGTGACTGGCACGATATCCCTTCCATGCGCTCACTCATTAAGGAAGACATGCAGTATGTCAAGGGCAAAATCAAAGCTGCTATTCCCAATGTCGAAGAAGGAACCTTCGTCGCCGTAAAAGATGCCTTTCGCAAAGTGATGCCGCACGAGTACGCCATGCTTAAAGAACTCAAGGACATTCTTGCCGATCGAAATGCGGTAAAGAATTTGTAGGATGCCCTCTTGGTTTTCCGATAGCCCTCTAAAGGATGTCTGAGAATGGACTAGGGTTTCGAAAAGAATCATTTAAATAGTAAATACACTTTTGTAGTCGACAGCCCCCAAAGGGATGTTTGAGAATGGACTAGGGTTACGAAAAAGAATTATATAAATATATAAATAATAAATACACTTTTTTAATCGACAACCCTC
>CAJQNM010000194.1 GCA_905479665.1 uncultured Saprospiraceae bacterium | reverse complement strand
ATTTGGCTCGCTAGCTTATTTTGGTTGCAGACGAGCCAAAAAACGCAGAAATAGCCGAGCTATATCGAGTATTTTTGGTGAAGTATGCGGGCAAAAGAAGCCGCGAACGAATCAGAGTTAGTATTTCAACAGCCTCCTAGGCAGGTCTTGCGATCAGGCACAGCAATCGGAGCTCTGGTCAGAGAGGCAGAGCAAGCAGAAAGGAAGAAAGACTTCATTCACAAATTATCGATCGCTCTAAAGGAAGCCAACGAAACTGAATATTGGCTGGCCTTACTAAAAAGTACAGACTACATTCAATCAGAAATATTCAATTTTCTAAAGGACAAAAATATCGAATTGAAGAAATTACTGATCAGCATCATTAAAACATCAAAAAACAGACTATATCAAACGAAGAAGATCTAATTCACTATTCTCTTCTTTCAATTATCAATTCTCCATCATCAATTTTCAATTGCTTAATTGTTCTTCTTGCGCTCCTTGTACGCAGCAAAGCGCTCCTTGTATTTCTTCCAATCTTGACTCGTAAATTTTTGTCGAAGGGCCTCCGGGATTCCCAATAGCTCTGGCTGGTCTTCGGGGGTCTGATCTACATAGATTTTCCGGCCGTCATTCATTTTATGCAGCTCAAAGGCATCATAAAGTTCGCCAGTCACGAGATAAGCTTTAAATGCTATGCTTGTTGGTCCCACATCGAGCTCTTGATAAAGCTGCACATCAGATGCACCTCTAGTCATCCAGTCCTCCAGGCTCAGATCATACATCTTTGGTCCGCTCACACTCACCACAAACATCGGTCCATCCAAGACATTTTGTCCTTTGCTCATGGGTGTGCTGGTACCACGTGCGTACGTATGATCATGCCCTTGCAAAACCAGATCCACGTGATGCTTTTCAAAGAGTGGCAGGAAGGCCTCTCGCATCTGCATATTATCCCTTCCCGATTTAGCCGAATAGATCGGATGGTGCATCAGCACGATCGTCCACTTTTGCTCATGATTTTTAAGGGTTGATTTTAGCCAGCGCGTTTGACGCTCAGCTGCTGTGGGATCGATGAGAAAAGCCTGCGTGTTTAGCGAAATAAACCGTGTATTCTGATAGTCGATATAGTATGTTGTTTCATCCAGCCCCTTGGGCCCATTTGTAGGAAATGCAAAGGTTGGCCCCCAAAATGAAGACAGATTGTAGGATCCATCGCTGCGCCTGGCATACTCGTGATTGCCCGTGCAAGCAAGAGTTGGCACACTGCTATGAATCCAGCCGCCGGCATAAAACCAATCACCCCATTCGGCGTCACTATCGGCCTTGTCGACGAGATCGCCCGCATGAAAAATAAAATCTGCATCGGGCCGCGTACTGTATGCTCCACGAATGGCTCGTGACCACATCGACTTCAAGTCATTTTGGGCATCACCCAGGTATAAAAAAGAGAACCCTCCATCATTTTTCGCAGTGCTGAAATGGGACCATTCACTCCAGCCGAGCTCGGTACTATCACCCACCCGATACATGTATTGTGTGCTTGAGCTAAGCTCCTTAAGGATCACTTCATGATGATGTGAACTATCAAACTCGGTGTGCAGACCTGTAAAATGACCAGGAGTTGATTTTACTCCATCGGGAAAATTGGGACTTGGGTCGGCCTTGGCAAATTCCACATACGATCCGGTCACCTCCGCGGAGGTACGCCAATTCACTCCTATTTCTCTGGTGGGATATTGAGTCAGACTGAGCACGATTCGATCTGGTACGATGCTCGGAGGATAGAAATCAGGAACCTCCTGACCGTAGCCCTTCACACTGAAAAGCAGCGTGATCGAAACGACCAAGGTCAGTAACTTATTCATTATTGTGGCAGCAACTTTGGTCATAGTTTATCTGTGTTAAGCGGAGCTACTTTTGCAACTATATATCAAAGCTCCAGGTTCCTTTCTACACGGCATTAAGATAATGAAAAGATTTGCCATCCCGCCAATGAGCTAGGCATTTTGCCCCCTTTGCAACTGCTTCAGCCCCCCCGTTCATGCCTGATCAGCCACTCCTTGCGCCACACTCCACCACCATAGCCGCGCAGCTGCCCATCAGCACCGATGATACGGTGACAAGGGATCAATAGTGCCATTCGGTTGTCGCCGTTCGCATTTGCAACTGCACGTACTGCCTTGATCCGACCAATCTTACGCGCCAGGGTCAGGTAGCTGATCGTTGAGCCATATGGGACTTCCCGTAGTTCCTTCCAAACGGTTTTCTGAAAGTCAGTGCCCGGATGTTGCAAAGGCACCTTAAATGTTCGCAAGTTCCCCTCAAAATAGTCCTGAAGTTCCTTCGCTAGCTCATCCAGGAGGTTATTGGTGCCTGGCATCAAGGGCAACTTAAAGTACTTTCGTAGCCGGGAAATTTGAGTTTCCAGCATGCGCCTATCGGCAAACTCCAAAAGACAAATTCCCTCTGTCGTCGCACCAGCTAGCATGGGGCCTAGCGGAGTGAGGAGCCGTTTGACTACAATGACGTCACGCTCCTCAACGACTGAAGAAGGGGGAAACCCAAGCTTATTCTTAAATGCCTCGTGAAATCCACTCAAAGACTCGTATCCCGTCGCAAAAGCAGCATCGGAGACTTTGCCACCGTCCCTTAAGGTCCCAAACGCTCGATTTAAGCGCATAGAGCGCTGATAGGCTTGAAAGGTCAATCCGTGATGCTTCTTAAACCAGCGTCGTACCTGTGCCGGATTGATTTGCATCTCCCGCAAGTGATAATCCTTCACTTTTTCAGAGGGTAAATCTTGGAGTCTTTGCTGGATAGGTGCCCACCATGAGGGTAGTTCTGTGGTAGCTGCGAGAGGTTTGCACCGCAAGCATGGGCGATATCCCAGATCGAGCGCCTCTTTGACCGACTCAAAAAACTCGACGTTTTCAGGTTTCGGTTTCCTGGCGGGACAGGTAGGCAGGCAGAAGATCCCTGTCGTTTTTACTGCGGCAAAAAAAATGCCCTCATATGTGGCATCTCGATCAACCAATGCCTGATATTTTTCTTCAAATGAAAGTTGGAGGACTGCCATGTTCGATGTATTT
>CAJQNM010000193.1 GCA_905479665.1 uncultured Saprospiraceae bacterium | reverse complement strand
TGACTTCGGCATAGATGATCCAAAAGATATCTCCCCAGAGACGATTGAAAGCTTGGTCAAAAGTTTTGTGCAGCTGAGAAATGATGCAAAGAAGAGACAGCCCTCCACCAGCGAACTGTTAGACTGGCTCAAGCTGATCACCTATCATGTACAGCGTGAGGGAAGAGATTTTCAAGAGGTGGTGGATGACGTCAAATTGCAACAGATGATCCTCAAACTCAATGCATGACGGATCTTGTGAAAAATTCCAAGATTCCAGTTGCTCCACTGTGGGGCTTTTTTACATTTATTCGTAAGAAGACTCCGGTGCCCTTGAGCATCGATCAGTATGTGTACTTTATCACAGCACTTCATAGCCTCGATACGCAATTGGACGATGTCGATGATTTACTGACGTTCACGAAGGTGTTTTGGCTGGCTGATCCGGCATGGACTAAGCAATATGAGCGTTATTTTCTATCGTTTTTCAAGGATATTTCGATACCTAATCCTAAGCCTTCGCCCACTCCACCCGATCCTCCTCCACCGCCCGAGCCACTTACTCCGCCTAAGCCATCTACTCCATCCGAGGCACCTACTCCGCCCGAGCCAGTATCTAGCCCCGTAGTCACGAATGAATCAATGGTGGATTTCGAACTCGTCCTCCGAGACGCAGTTGGTCCGAGCCCTGTTATTATCAAGGACTCCGCTCAATCGAGCACTCAGTATTATTTGGGTGACGACCTTATCATGCCATTCAGAATGCGCACATTTATTCAGAGGTTGCGTAGGAAAATCGAGACTTCTGAGCGCATACAGTCTGATGAGATTAACATTCGAGAGATGATCACTCAATATACGAGGAGTGGATTTATTGAAGAACTCATTTATGAGATGGAGGACACGAGTAGTTCGCACATTGTCCTTCTGTCAGATCGGTATGGATCGATGCTGGCTTATGAATATCTGGAAAATTATTTTGCCGATGGATTTCGACGGGTACCGCATTGTCTATTCGAGCACTATTCATTTTACAATTTGCCTGAGAGAGATAGCGAGGTGGAATATTTGCTGACTGACCAGGGCACTCATGGTGACACATTTCGTACTTCGGAACATCACTGGAGTAATAAAACATGGTTTTTTGTACTGAGCGACGCCGGTGGCTTGTCCGGTATGGTCAATCGAGACCGTCTCAAGGACAGTCTCAAGTTTTGGAGATTCCTCAATGAAATCAGTCCCCATACACATTGGATCAATCCCGTGCCCATGCGGTACCTCAATGACTGCACTGCCAAGCGGCTACAGATGTCAATCCCAATGATAGATCCAACTGAAGAAGCACTGCATATGTTGATTCTGGACTCAAAATCAGCCAGGTAATGGTATCATCAGGTATGCCGCATATCGATACAACGAGGAAGGAGCGTTTAGACGCCTTTGCTAAATATGTAGCAATCCTGCCTTGGTTTAATTCGAATATATTGCACAAGCTGTATCTCAACGTTTTTACTGAGTTTGAAAAGGTGCCGGATGACTACGACCAGCGTGCCATCACTTGCGCAGACCTGATGCAGTCTCCATCTACCCGCCAGATCAATTACAATGTATTTATGATTGAGTGGGATATTCAAGATGCCCTACGCGAGGCGGTGAAAGATGTCTCAGTCCGTGACCGTATCGCAGAATTCATGCACGCATATTGTATTGAGTGCCGCATCCAGTTTTTAGGGCCTAAGTTTGTGGAGTCTTTTCGCATAGAGGCCAATGCCATACTTAACCCACAGATAGAAGGACGACGCATTACGCAAAAAATTGTCAACCGCTTAAATCAGATCAAGAGTTTTGATGCGAAGAAAAAATCGGTAGGTTATTATCTCAATGTTCTTAATCAAAACGCCTCATCTCCCGAGCAAGAAGAGTTGATCAAATTCCTGGAAGGTTATCAGCAGTATGATAAAGATTCAGACAAACTCCCCGAAGAATGGAGCGCTTTGAAAAACTCAGATACTTTTCAAGGCGACACGATCACAATAAAACTACCTAGTACGGTTAAAGAGGCCATTCTTGCCGAGATCACGAATTTAAAACCAACGACGCAAACCGGTACGCTTCATGCGGTCATTATTGGAATTGATGAATACCGGAGCAAGGAAATCTTCAGCCTGGATCATGCACAGTCAGACGCAGAGGCAATGACTTCTCTGCTTCGTACTGCTAAGCTGGATAGAGCATCTATCAAGATCAATTCCATCGAGAATCGCGATGGCACCAAGGATAAAATTATTGCAGCAATAAAGGAGAGCCTCCGTGCAATGACAGCGCAGGATACGCTGCTGTTCTTTTATGCAGGCTATGGGGGGGTCGAGGCACAGGCGTTTGCTGCAAAACAGTCCAATATTAATTCTGACTATCGTACCGAGGGAGACAAATATCTTGTCTGCCATGATACACAACCAAGCAGTGCATCTTATGGCCTGGCAATCTCCGAAATCTCTTATTTGCTATCGAGTATGCCAGAGGGTGCACGGGCAGCGGTCATCTTGGACACAGGTTTTCAAACAAGACGACCCGGTTTGGTGAGAGGACAGAAATTTCGCTCACTCGCTTGGGATGATAACCCACGACCATTTGATGCATGGATTTATAGTGAAAATCGAGTTGAATTGGAAACAGCGACTACTCATTTTAATTTCAACGGAGTCATTTTTTATGCCGCTGCGGAGACAGAGCATGTGATGGAGGACGCACACGGAGGAAGGTTTACCCGCGGCCTTATCCAGGCTCTTGAAAAGCAAGGCAATGCGGTATCGTATGAAGAACTGGCCGCTGGGCCAAAAGCAATACAATGGCCTTCTACGGGTCAGTCGCCATATCTCGAGGTAAGGGGGAGTTTTAATAAGGAGGACGCTTTCCTAAAAGGTTTTCTACGACAGAATGGGACCATTCCATCCAGAATCAGAGCTGCCCATGAATCAAACGAACTCGATCTTGCGGGCCTGGGACTAGATCATGTACCGGTTGGAGTTTTTACAATAAAAGGCCTTAAGACACTAGACATCTCGGGCAATCAGATCGTAGAAATTCCACCAGAAATCGGGAATCTTACCGCCCTCGAAGTTCTGGTGGCTTTCGATAATCCCATCACCAAGGTTGCGCTAGAGATCGGAAACCTTGCCAAGCTACGGGCTGTCATGCTGTACGATTGCGCCCTGACAGCATTTCCGAAGGGCCTTCTTTCTTGTCCAGATATGCAAAATCTTCAACTGGCCCGCAATGAGATTCACTGGATGCCTATGCAGGTACTCGAATTTGATGACACCACGCAATTGGACCTCACAGGCAATCCTCTCCTTAACGTGCCATTGCAATCGCATATTGCCGACGTCGTAGAGCACCGCCGATACTATAATCAATGGAAACCCCGTGCTAAATCATCTACCGTGACAGTGCTAGTAATAGGTATGGACTATCGCAATGAACTGCGCAATGTCAAGGATGAGGTTTATGCAATAAAGGGCAGATTGAGTGAAGCCGATATAGAGTGTCATCA
>CAJQNM010000192.1 GCA_905479665.1 uncultured Saprospiraceae bacterium | reverse complement strand
AGAATAGATTAGCCCTGCTAAACTCCGCTTTTGACGCCTTGTATCTGAAAAAAATTACTGCGTTTTCATTCCGAACAGAGTTATTGAGATGCCCTTTAATTGCAGCCTTGCATAAACACTTCGAAAACTGCGTTTATGCTGACTTCAAAATTAGGCAGGAGTTGTACCTCGTCGCCGGCAATAAAAGTCACGGTTGATCCGGAAATAATTTTGCCGGCGGAGGATAGCGATCCAGCTGCCTGGTAAACACTGCTTGCAAGGGGATTGTCGTTAACCGTCGTGCTTGGTGGGCAGGATCCCGTGACGGTGATGTTACGAGTGTTATTGCTAAATAGTGCGCAGTCTCCAGCTGCCAGTATTTGACTTAAGGACATACCAACCCATGAAGAGGGATTCACGGGATCTGGTGAAGGTCCTGCCCCCTGGTAAAAGGAGGCCCCGTAAATTACATACGTTCCCAAAGGTAAGGTCCGAAAATCAGCATTGGCATTCACCAATTGAACCACATTGCTATTGGTATTCACGGCTGCATAGGTATAACTATAACTACTCCCTGGTGCGTCGGTTGCTTCGTAGATGGTGCCCGGGCCTGCAAAGGTCAAAGGTCCACTGCCATTCCCATCAGTAGACCAAAGTACAGCCTTGTAGACGGTGCAAGTGTTTAGTGAGACGGTCGCACTACTCCGTGTGTAAATCGTATTTAAACCTCTAGCATTCGAACCAAGAAAGACGGAATTACAAGGATCGGAAGGATTGTATCCATCCGCTTCAAAAATCGATAAGATCGCAAATGTGGGGAAAGATTCTCTAATCGTATAATCTCCAGATTCGGACACCATGAAGTCGATTACGCCGTATTTTCGGGGGTTCCAGTTTGGTAGCTGACAAGCCGTACTTCCGTAGACCTCACCATTCGCGATCGGTCCTATGGGGCTCCCATTGTTAATGGTCACGGAGTGTGAACTGGTTTCAAGTCCGAATAGATGCTCAAGATCCAGATCCAGACTGCTACTACCCGATGGGAATGATACCGGATCTGTGGGGCAAATCGTACTGTTGGAGGCCAGGCAATCGGAGGAAATGGTGAAATTGCCATCAGAAATGTCAAAAAAGACCACGCAAGTATTATGTGCAGATTCTACCATAACTCTGGCGGTAGAGGTATTCTGAACACCAGCAGGTATGGTAATGCTCTCGGTTCCATCATTGGCAGTATTACTTGCTAGATCATACGGATAGGTAAGACCACCATCTACCGATAACTTGATATTTACCGCATTACAATATGCGCCACTTCCTCCTCGATTCCAGGTAATGGTTGTATTTGTGCCCGCAGACATATTCTGACCGCCATTGGGCGAAGTCAGGGCAAAAGGTCCCGAACCACTCACAGAAATAGCCAGATCAGACCATCCGATGCCACCGCCGTTCTCTTTCATATCACGACCGATCAAGCGAAAATTCAGTGTCCTGGCCACGGTAGGCAAAGCTTCAAAATCTGATGCATAGTCGTTTGCTGCGACGAGGCCGATATTAGGAAAGTATCGAGTGGGATCAGGCGACGGGGGGTAACTTCGGAAAAGAGGTGCTATGGTACTACTTGCTGCAGCACTTCCAATCAATCCTTGTGTGGATGTGCCATTACCATCTTCATCGTATTGCTCCCATGTGTAGTAGATATCATCTCCATCCGCATCGACACCCGACCCCGTAAGACGAAATGGAGTGCTCTTGGGTATGGTGTGTGTACCTCCGCACGGATTAGCACTAATTGATGGCGGATTATTGCCACTGGCAGTAGTTGTTTCACACGATCTTGAATCCAAGTGAGTCAGTGCGCGATCAATGCTATTCGCATGGAAATAGTTGTCTGCGGCTCCCGAACCCGGTACATTTTGAGGGGAGCAACTACCTTGATAGGACATAATGGTGCTTCCACTTCCTATTTCATATGCTCCACTACCACTGATATTGCCTCCACAGTTGCCAGCACTACCATTAAAAGAGTGAGGCATGTCAAACATATGGCCAAATTCATGTGAGGCCAGGCCAATCCATCCGATCGAGGAATTATTAGAGGAGCCGCTCCAGCCACCACCTCTGCGAAATCCACTCCCAAGAGAAGAATTGCTGCAGATCACACCCAATTGTGCTACCCCGCTTCCACCTGAAGATGGACTATGGAATGCATGCCCAACATCATAGCCTTGACCAGAAAAATTTGCTTCCACGGCTTCCGCCGCTTCTCGTGTGCGATTACTCTGATTAAAGGGATCGGTGGCTGGATTCGTATATATTTTAGGCGTAAGAAGATTAAACTTCACTGCCAGGTCCCTTTCATAGATGGCTTGAATACTATTGACGGAGTTAACCACCACGGCCCTTGCACTTGATACTGAGCTGCCGTTGTTCTGATAGAATTCTCCGGTGGTTACGATCGCTAGGGTGTATGTTCTAAAGCTTGACCCATTTGTACCACTCGCTCTACTGGTACTTCGTTGAAAATTCGAACTGGTCTGGTCATCGATTACGCCGCACTCATGAGTATCAAGGCCTAAATGCCCTCTTGCCACCTCATGCATTCCCACAGCCCCATCGGGCAAGGGTCTGATATGAATCGTGCCATTAGATTGGAGGATCGTGGCCTGGATGCCCAGAGGTGTACTGGCGAGACGACCTGTTATTTTGTCATCCGTAAGACTTTTCAATGAATAGGTCTTAAATGAAGGATATTCCCGTGCAAAACTTGGATCCATGATTGGTGATTCGACCACTATAAACTTCTGTGATAATCCCTCTGGCATCGGCAATTCAACCAAGGATAGAGGTCGCTGATCCTTGCTAGAACTTTGCAAAGGGGCCTGCAATAAAGTAGTGTTCATTCTGATGAGATCCATCATTACAATTCTGCTGGGGTGATCATCCACTACGTCTTGCGCTACTCCCTGAAAGAGGACACAACTCAATACCATGGCTTGAACACTACGTCTCCATATCCATATAAGGTGCATGCGGGGACTGCTTAGAACTGAATATCTCATGTCATTCATTTTGATCAGGAAGTCAGATCCTGAAACGATTAATAGGAAAGCCTATGGTGTGATCGCATGAGATTGGAAACCAGAATTATGTCATAATTCTAGTGTCGGTTGTGTCCGCAGATGATGGCAATGATACAAAACAAAAAACATAATAATAGTGAAGGGCCTATTGAATAATAAGTTACCCATTTGGGCGACCTTGTTTTGGATCCAGCATAGCCTGCCCCACCATCGACGCAGGGCTAATAGCTGCATTCAAGGACGCCATAGTCGACTATATTGAAACTTGTCAAGAAACTGGCAAGGAGGTTTTCAAATCGTTTAAAAGAAGCTCTAATAGGCTCCTTCGTTAAGTGACCATCCCATCTTACCAATCAACTATAAAATTGCTGAGAAATTAATCTTAAAGATCGAGGTGATCAATAGTCCAGTTCATTAAATCACAGAAGTTTTAACTTAGCCATATGATAAATCTGATCAAGAGGGATCGAGGAGTCTGGTTAGCTGTTGGGGTTATTCTAGCAGGAGTTTTGTTTTTTGAAGCGGCTCAGCAATTTTACTTCGTGCGACGATACGAATTGGTTACAGATCCGGACTTCTGGATGATGTTCCGATCTCAGTGTCGCCGGTGGTTCATATGGGTGCTTTTGGTTCCCGTCCTGGTACCGGTGATTAAAATGGTCACGGGATTATCAAAGACAAATAAAAAATCGGT
>CAJQNM010000191.1 GCA_905479665.1 uncultured Saprospiraceae bacterium | reverse complement strand
AATTCTGCACTTGTACGGTGTCAAATCCTATTTCTCTTTTCTTGGCGGAGATCAACTGGAGGTATTTATTTTCCTCCGGTTCCCATGCAGGAAATACTTTCGCTACGGGGGTCATGGCATGCTCTGTCGTTTGCTCTACACTCAGCACCTCTACCCCGACAGGAATCGATATCGCTAAGGCCAGCACTGCAGCAGCCACCTTCCAGACCCAACTCATCTTGGATCGGCGAGGTGCCAGATCTCGCTCTATCTCATGCCACATGGCATCTATTGGAATCTCTTCTACCTGATCGAAATTGTATTTATGCTTGGTCACAAAGTCCTCAAAATCATCCCTCATAGTAGCTTGCACTTAAGTGATTTTTCAATAATTTTTTTGCGCGCATATATTGCGTCTTGGAGGTAGATTCCGAGATGTCCAACTCGTTTGCAATCTCCTGGTGAGTATATCCTTCAAATAAAAACAGGCTTAAAACCATGCGGCATCGAGTGGGTAGTTTCTTTATGGCTGTATGAACTCGATCGATTTCCCAAGCCTCCACCCCAGCTTCATCCTGCTCTACCGCCACTTCTTCAAGATGATACTCTGCATCCACTATTTGTGGTGCGCTCTTGTTTTTTCGCAAGTGAGATATTGCTTCGTTTATCATAATTCTCTTCATCCATGCGTATATTCCAGACTCGCCCCGAAAGCGGTGTAATTGTTTAAAAACTTTGACGAAGCCCTCCTGCACAATATCCTGTGCCGTGGCCGGACTACCTACTAGTCGAATCACTGCATGATACATGGAGTCTACGTAGTTTCGATAGAGCTCATACTGAGCTTTTCGATCCTGGCGTAGGCACAGCGCTAGAAGTTGTTTCTCGTCGATGGGTTAGCGTCTTTTTCTGCTGATAGTGACGTAAGCTGAAGAGAAGAGTTGGAATTTTTCGAAAAAATATTTTTCGGCATACCTGCACTTTGGGTGCCCTGCAAATCTTAGTAGGCTCGTGCGGTACTTTTTTCCATGTAATTGATGAAGGCGCGATTTACAACCTTGTTGCCTCCTGCTGTGGGATAGTCACCACTGAAAAACCAGTCACCTCGGTGATTTGGAACTGCCTCGTGCAAACCCTCTATCGTTTGATAGATGATATCGACCTTGGCCTCCACTTTCTGCAGTGTAAGTATTTCAGAAATTTTATCCGAAATTTCTTGGTACTCAAATTGATCGTAGAGTAATTTTACCTTATTCACGATCTGCTCTTTGGGCATTTCTTCCTGAGCCCTACACGCATCATATACTTCATCGAGAAGGTGCTCCTTATTGTGATCTTCGAGCAAGGCCACCATGGCCTGAAATGCTACAAAATTGCCCATCCGTGACATGTCTATTCCGTAGCAATCCGGATAGCGGATCTGGGGGGCGGAAGAGACAAAGATGATGCGTTTGGGATGCAGGCGATCTACCATTGTGATGATGCTATCCCGCAAGGTTGTACCGCGCACGATCGAATCGTCGACCAGAACAAGTGTATCGATATAATTACGGACGATGCCGTAGGTGACGTCGTAAACATAGGAGACGAGGTCTCCTCGATTATCACTGCTGGCAATGAAAGTGCGCATTTTCGCGTCTTTCACCACGATCTTTTCAAAACGTGGTTTAATACGTAGTATCCGATCGATATCTGCTCCATTGGGATTTTCTCCAAGGGCCAAGATTTTATTTCGCCGTACCTCGTCTAGCTTTTCTTCTATCCCTTCCATCAACCCGAAAAAAGCAGTTTCGGCTGTGTTGGGTACATACGAAAAAACGGTGTTTTCTAAATCGTAGTCAATGCTCTTCAGGACTTGATCAGATAGGTTTCGCCCCAATTCCTTGCGCTCTAGATAGATCTCCTGGTCGGTACCTCGAGAAAAATAAACGCGCTCGAATGAGCACGATAATCGCGGAGCTGCTTTTATAAAAGGTAGTTCACTGACCTTTCCATTTTTCTTGATAATCAGTGCATGACCCGGCTTGAGCTCCTGGATGTGCACGATCCGTTTTTGAAAGGCAGTTTGAATAGCTGGTCGTTCCGATGCAGCAACGACGACCTCATCATCTTGGTAATAATACGCTGGACGGATCCCGTTGGGGTCACGCATAATAAATGCATCACCATGTCCGATCAGGCCGGCCATCACATACCCTCCATCAAATCTCTTACTGGCCCTGATCAATAGTTTCTGGATGTCAAGATGATCTTGAATAAGCCGGTTTATTTCGACATTGCTATAGCCATCTACCTTAAACCACGCAAAAAGTTTCTGAATTTCATCATCAAGGAAGTGACCGATCTTTTCGAGAACAGTCACTGTGTCTGAGGCTTCTTTGGGATACTGGCCGAGTTCCAGGAGTTCTTGAAAGAGCTCGTCTACGTTGGTTAGGTTAAAATTTCCTGCCAGAACTAAATTGCGGTTGATCCAGTTATTTTGCCGCAAAAACGGATGACAAGTCTCAATGCTGTTGCCCCCATGGGTGCCGTAGCGTAAATGACCTAGGAGGAGCTCACCAGTAAAAGGACGATTTGCTTTTAGCCACGGGGCATCTTGCAATTGTTCGGGCGTACAGTCTTCAAAATAGGCATTGACCTCTCCAAAAAGTGCCTTGAGATACTGCGAGCTGTTGGTACGCTTTCGACTTATGTAGCGCGTACCTGGTTCGGGATCCAACTTGATCGTGGCGATACCAGCTCCATCCTGCCCACGATTGCGTTGTTTCTGTAAGAGGAGTTGCATTTTCTGCAGGCCAAAGAGAGGCGAACCATACTTTTCCTGGTAGTAGGAAAGTGGCTTGAGCAGACGTACGAGTGCTATGCCGCACTCATGTTTGATTTGATCACTCATTGTGCATCATAAAAGGCAAAGGTATTTGAATTTTCGCAGCATTTTCAGAATTTAAACTTGAGCGCACTCCGGAAAGTGTCATCTTCACAAAATGAGCCAATTTTGGACCTGCCTGCAGGCGCAGGCAGGCAGGTGAGATTTGCACCTTTTTGGAGATTGGGTGATGCTTGAGTATCAGCCAATTGAGAAAAATGAAAAAGTCGACAAAAGGGCCATTTTTGATTTGGCGACTTTTCGGAGTGGGCTCAAACTTCACACCAAAAGTATTATTACATTCGTCTATAAGGTATCTATAAGGTTTAAGTCATGGCATTGTTCAGTTTTTTCAAGGCTCCAAGGCACCAAAGGTTTAAATATGTGCCACGCTTCTACGATCCGCAGAAGGAGAGGCTAAACGAGATTTTGGGTAAATCAGGAGATGGGCAGGAGCTCGATAGGGCCGATCTGGCAAAGGCTCGCATTTCACGAAGTTTTCGCAGCCGAAATACCGACTCAGAGATCGCTCGTCGCAGCCGCAAGCGCTCGAATGTGATCTTATTGGCGGTGATGGTCGTCTTGCTCGTCCTTTCTTATATCCTACTGATGGTGTATCTACCCCGTTTGGTGCAAATGATCGAAGGGTAGATGGCTGACCTAATCCAGCTGCTTCCCGACGCCATTGCCAACCAGATCGCTGCCGGCGAGGTCGTGCAGCGCCCAGCATCCGTTGTTAAGGAGCTGATGGAAAATAGCATCGATGCCGGTGCTCGAAAAATTACGCTCATTTTAAAGCTCGCCGGCAAACAGCTTATCCAAGTAATTGATGATGGTTGTGGCATGAGTGGTACCGATGCCCGCATGAGTTTTGAGCGCCATGCCACCAGCAAGTTGCGTACAGCTCATGATCTGTTTGCGATCAAGACTCTCGGGTTTCGGGGAGAAGCCTTGG
>CAJQNM010000190.1 GCA_905479665.1 uncultured Saprospiraceae bacterium | reverse complement strand
GAAAATCCACTTTGCGACATTTCCGGTTGCCGCTTAATTCGGACACCAATTTCATTATTCCTTAGCAACTCCTGATATTGCTTGGCCAGTTCCATATCCTCTGCAAATGCGACGGTTACAAATTCCTTAACATCGGTCATTTTACAGTTCTCTTTGCCTTCTTGATGCATTCTTCATTCTCCACAAAACACATAATTATCACGCTTTGATTAAGCAGTGCTGATGTCGGCGAATTAATAGGGTGGATTAACAAAAAAGGAATCAAACCGAAGAAAAACGGCCAAATGTTTGATAATACTGTTCCAAATCTCCAGATTTTTCCGGTTATAGGCCCTTTGAGTTCGATATTTTGCTGTTTTTAAAGTTTTTTTATTCCAATGGCTTTCTATCTTAACACCATATTCCTCGTAATGCAGTTTAAGCTAATTGCAGGTTGATTTTATTGGAGCTTCGACCATTAAATGGGGGTGCTGGATGGGAAAGAAAAAAGACGACCAGCTCGGTCGATGCAGTCGTTAGGCTCATTGAAAAAAACTACGCTTTATTGACTGATTCAACTTCACGAACAAAAGCAAACGGCGGCTATTCAGTAAAACCTCAAGATCTGTGGTCGGCAGGTCAATAAATGCTGAAAAAGAAAACAACCGTAGCCCAATTTGGGAACCGTTTTCTTTTTGCCCTTCAATCTGAAATCCACAGCGACATGACTCTTCCCCTCCCAACTTAAAAAATTATGAGACTAAAACCGTCTTTTTTTGTATTTTTAACGATTTCGAGATGTTTTTGCCGAATTTCCATAGACATTTACTTGTGTTGTTTCTAAAATTAACACTTTTATGGGCAACTTAAGTTATTTAGAATGCGACAGGATAAATGGAATTTGACTGTTATCAAATAGACGATTTCAATCTGACCGGAGTACTGCAATGAGAGTTTTTATGCTCGGTTGGGAGTTCCCTCCGTTCATCAGTGGCGGGTTGGGTACGGCGTGTCATGGCCTGACCAAAGCGATGAGCGGTTTGGGAATTGAAGTTACTTTTGTAGTTCCGAAAGCGGTCAATTCGGATTCATCCACTCATGTCAAGATGCTCAGTCCACTTCAGTGCCAGGCACCGAAAGCGTGCTCTGTTTCTAAGTCATACGAGGAGCAGGTGGAAGAGAAATTCTCGAATGTTTCATTTCGCCATATTCCCTCTGCACTGGAGGCCTACACAACACCTGAATACTATAAACATAAAATCGAAGACATCCTCACCCTGCGATCTAAGCAGACCATTACGGAAGAAGGGATCGATCCGGCAATTGAACACTGGCTGCATGAAACGGATCTAGTCGTCCCGACGGAAGAACACTATAGCAGCGATATGTATTCTGAAATTCACCGTTATGCTGCCTATGCGGTCCGCCTTGCAATTCAGGAAGATTTTGACGTTATCCATGCGCATGACTGGATGACTTATCCAGCAGGCATCGCTGTTTCCTCTGTCACTGGTAAACCTCTGGTTATTCATGTCCACTCGACCGAATTTGATCGAAGCGGCGAGCATGTCAATCAGATGATCTATGACATTGAACGACGAGGGATGCATGCCGCTCAAAAAATTATCGCTGTCAGTCATTTAACCCGTAATATCATTATCAGCCGCTATGGCATTTTGGGTGAAAAGGTCGAGGTTGTCTACAATGGAGTCGAGCAGAACGGTGAAAACCGCGCCTTGGCCTTTAATCGAGTTGGGATTCGAAGCGACGAAAAGATTGTACTATTCCTGGGCCGTATTACGATGCAAAAGGGACCAGAGTACTTCCTCATGGCAGCTCGCAAAGTCCTGGAAGAGGACGAAAATGTCAAGTTTGTTATTGCGGGCACCGGGGATATGATGCACCGCATTATTGAAATGGCTGCACAGATGGGTATTGGCCATAAGGTCTTGTTTACGGGATTTTTACATGGAAAAGATGTGCAGAAAGTTTACGAAATGGCCGATCTTTATGTAATGCCATCTGTGTCTGAACCGTTTGGGATCGCGCCGCTGGAAGCACTAAACCATGATGTTCCTGTGCTAATCAGTAAGCAGAGTGGTGTTGCGGAGGTATTAACCCATGTACTCAAGGTGGACTTCTGGGATGTTAATGAAATGGCCAATAAAATTCTGGCCGTCCTGAAATACCCGCCGCTGCAACTAACCTTGAGGGAACACGGTAATTTTGAAGTAAGACGCCTGCGATGGGAAGGTGCGGCCGAGAAATGCAGAGATATTTATCAGGCAGTCCTGTAACACAGAGGCAATTATAGATTGAGTTTTTCAGTTCTACAGGCCTGTGCTTTGAAATGACCTGTTAATTTTGACTTTGATAAGGACGCTAAAATGCCTTCAGTTTGTTTTTATTTTCAGGTTCACCAACCGTTTCGTCTTCGACATTATACTGTCTTTGAGGAGTCTTCCCGGTATTTTGACGAATTCAAAAACGCTTCCATCTGTCGCAAGGTAGCGAACAAATGTTACCTTCCTTCCAACCGACTACTCCTGGATGTGATTCGCCGCTTTGAAGGACGATTCAAAATTTCCTACAGCATTACCGGCGTTGTATTGGAGCAGTTCAAAAAATACTGTCCGGAAGTTATGAGTACATTTGACGCATTAGCTCAAACCGGTTGCGTTGAATTTATTGGAGAAACCTATTACCACAGCCTGAGCTTCTTGTATTCGTCCGATGAATTTCTTGCACAGATCAATAAGCATTCCGAGTTGATTCAGCAATTATACGGACAGACCCCGCGAGTTTTCCGAAATACGGAACTAATTTACAGCAATGAACTGGCCGAAACCATTGAGAAAATGGATCGTTTTGATGCGATCATCACCGAGGGTGCGGATCATATCTTAGGACACCGCAACAGC
>CAJQNM010000189.1 GCA_905479665.1 uncultured Saprospiraceae bacterium | reverse complement strand
GGGCAGATGCGACAAAGGATAGGAGTGTTGCGAAAAAGAATATTAATTTTTTCATGGCGCTAGATTTTTCGTAGATAAATATCATCGTGTGTAGACTTTATGGAAAAGTCGACACCACCGCCATTAAATTTGCCTTCCATTTTCTTTGAGGATATTTTTTTCAAAGCGGAGTCCTGCTCGTAGTCGAGGTCAAGGTCGGTAAACATCTCTCCCCAACTCGTGCTCAACCTGAAATTTGCTTTGGCATCGCTAGGCACACTCACGTCAACATGATTATGGACCGAATGCAAACTGATCGACTGGTCTTGATTTATCGATGAAAATTCAGCTTCAATCGTACCGTGTACCGTTGAGACTGCGAGAGGTCCTTGGGCATTGTGCAGTTTAACATGGTTGAAATTGGCAGATATTTCCAGCTCGCTCTCGAGATCTTTGGTGATGACGGTTTTGCCAGCATGCGTGCTGCATTCATAATATATTGCAACTCCTGCCGGGACCTGTACGATGTACCTTGCATGGCCACGAGAGCTAAGTTGTGCAACAGTGGTTTCATTCCCTTCGGTTTTTACAGAAAGACCGATACCCGTATTGTCTTCTAGACCACCGGCTGAAATTAATTTCAAACCTGCAGCGCGTTCAGGCATTTTAAAATCATGGCCATTCTCCGGTGAAATGATAATCTCTGAGCCACTATGACCTTCAAAGGTGACGGAATTGACTTCGTAAAAGCTAATTTTTCCGCTGCTCTGATTTATCGTGTGCTGCCCCAGTAGCGGATAGGCCAGTAGAAGAGCGAATGCAAATGTGAATATTTTCATGATAATTAATTTTTAAATTATTAGTAATGACCTACTACAGTCGCATCAGACCCAGTTGGGCTTCGTCTTTTACGTAGGTTTCGATTTCTTCTTTATTGATGAGTTCCTGAAATCCTTCTTTTGCGTTGCCAGCTTGGACACTCACCAGCGCATTGATGATTGCTATTTGTACTACAGGAGTTTTTTCGTTTTCTAGGGCTTTGAGCAAGCCTTGCTTACTTTCTTCGCTGCTTGCCATGGACTGCACCGCTTCTACAGCGGTGAGTCTCACATTGGGGCTCTTGTCAGATTGCAAGATCTTTATCAGCGCTCTAACAATATCTGGGTCGGTTGATTTTTCCCGAACCGAAGTGTGAATGCCCTTTATTCGTTCTGTCGAACTTTCCTGGGCCGTCCATTGCAAGAGGTTGGTTTGTGCAGGTTGATCCATGATTTGCTCTTGCGGGCCACTTCCCAGAAACCAAAGCATTCCGAGAAGTAGGAGAACAGATGCTGCGGCTGCATATTTCCATAATCCAATGATGTGAGCGGGTTCTTGAGAATGATGATCTTTTTGCGCTACCAGCCATTGCTCAAATCGCTCAGAGGCATGAGGTTCTGCCTGGGCGATCGGGATGTTTTGTGAATTATCCCACATTTCCTTGAGTTCCAGAAATTCACGATTTAGGTCTGGGTCGACCAGGAGTCGACTTTTCATTTGCAAGGCTTCCTTCTCTGATAAATCCCCTAATAAATACGGAATTAGTATTTCTTGATAGTCCTCCATGTCAGCTCGTGGTTATTTGTAAGTATGCCTCTCTCAAGTCTTTTATAGCTCGGTGCACTCTGGTTTTTACCCCTGTTTCCGAAATGCCAATCACTTGGGCGACTTCTTGGTAGCGCATGCCTTGGTAGCGTGTGAGTGTGAGTACCTCTCGATATTCAGGGCGCAGTTTTTGCATTGCGAGATGGATGTCAGCATGCTCCGCGGGCATATTTGTTGTTGGTTTATCCCACTCTGCAATTTCTACCGTCTTCATTTTGTTTTTTCTAAAGTGATCCATCAACATATTTCTGGCAATTCGTAAGGTCCAGGGTACAAATGGTACGCTCTGCTGGTACGTATGTTTTTTGTGTAGTATTCTCTCAAAGACATCTTGCAGTATATCGTGGCTCAGTTCTCTATTGCGACTTAATTTGTAGAGATAATCAAAGACACGATCATGGTGTCGACGAAATAATTCGCTCATCGCCGCATTGTGACCCTGCTGTACCTCAATCATCAGGTCCTCGTTTGATCGTATTGGTTGCTCTTTCACTTCTCTTCAGTGGGTATACGGCATCTCTCTGCAAATGGTTGCAGGATGATAAAATAAATTTTTAAAGGTTGGGGGAGGGGACGAAGTGTTAGGTGGAGGAGTTGACTTCACTTACCAGCCAGTCCAAAAGTGTTTCTAGCAGTTTCGCTCCCTGCAGGGGATCATAGGCTCGAGGATCATCGCCTAAGATGCCGAAAAGGACATTGTCGGGATCTCTGCGATGTATACCCCAACTATCGCCATCGGGATCTGCAGCTGGATGTTGATTGATATCTGGAAGACGGTCCAGCTGGACTAGATCAGGGTGCAGTTGCGCGAGAAGACTTGTTTCAAATAGAGCGCCATGATCGCCTTTTAGCTCCGCTTCTGCACAACGATTCATCGAAAGGCAAGTGAGTTTCATGGTGTGGTTTTCCATTCTCCATTCCTCTTGTAGGAGATCGAGAGCGGCCAGCTGTCGCCGACCAAAGTGCCCGGTAAAAATCACTGCCTGTTCAACATTAAAGTCTTCCAATCGGTTGAGCGTTGTGCGGATCAGAGCATTAAACTCAGCTTCATCTTCCACCAGGATCGTCCAGGGGTGATGACCGATGCTACCAGTCATGCCATAGTACAAAGGAGGCATGACTAGGCCACCCACCTGCTTGGCTGTGCGCAGACAGAGGCCATGACTAGTCAGGCTGTCTAGACCGATCGGGAGATGAAGTCCATGGTATTCGATTGCCCCGAGAGGGATGTAAATAATCGACTTTTCCGTTAGGGCATCATCTATTTGATGGGGCAGCTGCAACTCCAATTGCTGTGCACGATAATCTCCAGTCATCATTGGAATACTTATTTTCTGGAACCCATAGGCTGATCGCTTTCGTATGGCTCGTGGTCATATTCATCGGGGGTGATCACTATACCAGTGGTCAACTTAAGGGGCAATGGACCGAGTCCAGGAAATTTTAGTTCGGCAAAGAAAGCCGTAAATCCAGCACCAGGCTGATCAACAGAAATGACATACGTGCCATCTGCAGAAATGGGAATAGTGCTTTTTTTGTAGCCTGCTCCAATCGTCTCTAATCGAAAATCTCTCTTTTCAGCATTGTGTGCCTGCCATAAGGTTATGCTGTCGGGCGGCTTTGCGGACATGGTCCTGATGTGAATCTTTCCATCAGTGACTTCCCAATCAAAATCGGGTCGTTGCTCATCGGCCAAAATGTATTGATGGAAGGATGCAACGGTCTCAAGTACATCGCTGTCACGCATAGAATGATCTGCATTTGGTATGTAACGCAGATGTTTTTCTCCGACCAGATCGTTCCAATAAAATTGCCA
>CAJQNM010000188.1 GCA_905479665.1 uncultured Saprospiraceae bacterium | reverse complement strand
TGATTCTACTACGGCGCATTTCTGCTTCATTATCAAGCACTTCTAGCCAAGGTGACTCGTCGCCATAGCTCAAAGCTACCCACCCGCAAGCGGTTTCGTCGCTCCAAGATCCACTGGATCTAGGTCCAGCCCGATGAGCTGGAATCGCTCCTCAATCATCAAAGTGCTTGCTAATCTTGCATAAATGCGCCTCGTAACGAATCCTATTGCACGAATTGGGTACCATTTTGGTGATTTTAGAGTGCGTTTATGAGGATTATCTCGAAGAGAAATATATCGTCCTTTTGGATAAAGCACGCACAAGCCGAGACGGCGCTAAGGCAATGGACCTAAAATGGTCGAGGCGAGAAGATGGGAAACACCACAGGAAGTGACGGAAGCGATAGCAAGAAGCAGTAGCATAACTGGAATGATTAGAAAGATCAATGTGATGCTTGGCATTCCAACCGAGACATTGGTGCAGGATTATGATCTGGTGGTCTAGAAGAATCTATTCATTTTATTCCTTCAGCATGCGCTCAAAAAAATCGGCCGTTGCTGTATAGGCGGCTACCCAGTTGCGATGCAATAAAAATCCATGCACTTCATCCGGAAATATTAACTGCTCTGTGTGTACATCGAGGCCGCGCAATGCCTCGACCAGGTCGACAGTTTCGCTAAAGGGTACGTTGCGATCATCATCCCCATGAATGACCAAGACCGGTGAGGTCCAGGTATCAACGTCTGCCATTGGTGAAGAAGTAAATGCAGTCTCCGCAAAGGCTTTTCTCTTTTCTGCTTGGTATCCCGGCGCAAAATTTCGAATTACCACGTTCCAATCGTGTACCCCATGAATATCTACCCCAGCTGCAAATAAATCCGAATCTCTTGCCAATCCCAGGGCCGTTAGATAGCCACCATACGATCCTCCCCACAGACCAATTTTATTGACATCGACATCTTCTCTGCTTCTGAGATAGGTGGCTCCTGCTAGGACATCTAAATATTCACTTCCACCCTGAGCTCCGTAATGAATAGCCTCTCGAAATTCCATACCGTAGCCGATACCGCTGCGATAATTAACGGACAAAACAACAAAGCCCTGATCGGCCAAATATTGATTGAGCGCAAAAGCATTGGAATAATATTGTCGGTGATGATGCCCGAGCAGCATCTGCCGCCGAGAACCACCATGAAAAAACATAACGGCGGGATGCTTTTCTAATGACTGCTGACCACGCGGTAAAAATAATTGTCCATGGATGGATAGACCATCCTCGCTCGGAAAAACAACTTGAATAGGTTTGATCTTTGCATCCGTAAAGGTTGCTGCCGAGCCAACCATTTCTTGCAATCCACTGGCAAAATCAAAACCGGCTACATGTGGTGTATGGAGGTGACTAGCAGAAAGGAAAAAAAGTTCTTCTGCACTATGCACAACTGGTGCAAACTCAAGACCTTCACCTTCAGTGATTTGTTTTGCCCTCGGCTCATCCCTCGAAAATGACCAGATGTGTTGACGGTCGATATCTTCTTGATTTGAGGAAAAATAAATTGCATTTCCATCAGGTGCAGCAGATACATATTGCACCTCAAAATCCCCAGGCGTATGATTTATGGTCTCGCCATCGAGGGCGACGCTATAGAGGTGCGTCCAACCTTCTCCCTCGTAGGGAAAAACAATCCGATCTCCCATCCAGTGCAATTGGGTAGCTCCGGAAATAAATCGAAATACACTTCCTGCGCCATCGTCGGCAATCCAAACTTGCTCTGTCCTGTCATCAACGACATCATGCACCCAGATAGACCAGGGCAAACCAGACCGTCGAGCAGAAAAAGGCAGCACCTGCTTGGCGTTGGGCTCCCGGATAAATGCTACGCGCGACCCATCGGCAGACCAGATCGGGTCTGAGTCGTGATCAACTGTTGGAGACAAGTACTTGACCTGTTCCGATCCCAGTCGAAAAATCCCGACGTATCCATGATCTCCTCGACTGCTACTGAAGGCCAACAGCTCCGAATCTGTGGGACACCACTGCAACTCTCCAGCAGACCCACGAATCTGCATGAGTTGCTCAGGCTCCTTGTCGCTTGCTAAGTCATGGACATAAATCTGCCCCTTGCGCAAAAAAGCAAGTGTCTTGCCATCTGGAGACAAACGGATACCTGATCCGGAAAATAATTTTGCGGCATTGCCATCAAGACTCGTACGCCAAATCTCCCGCTCTGGAGATGTGCCGATGCTCTCGGGATTGGGTATTTCTCCAGCGCGATTGGGCGCCCCACCACGGACAAAAAACAAGCTATGCCCATCCGGATGAAATAGTATTTCGGCAATCGCCTGCCCATCATCTCCACTAAATTGAGTGACTGCAGCAGGATCTGTACTTGTGTCTTGCAATACATGAAGATTGCGACTGCCCCGATCATAATGCACCCAAGCAACCAATGGGTGAGTCACCGAAGCGGTAAGCGAAGAGGCAAAAGGCTGTGACAATATTTGCTCTATATCAGCCTGCTGGCCAATGGCTGGAATAAGAGTCAGGCAACTGAGCAGGAGAAAGAGATTTTTCATGGCTTTATCACTTTTTTCTGACCGGGCAGATCAGTGCTAATAAATGGAATATTGCGATTGCCTATTTCTTCATTGTACGATTTAATCACGGTGCCAAGTAAGCGGTTCCATGTTGTTTTGTGTTCCGCCCATTCTCCCAGCACATCATCAGAGCGCATTTTCTGACCCATGGTCACCGGCGGATAGGATTGCTGAATCAATCCCTGAATGTGCCTGATTTTTGCATCAAGTTGATTGGGGAAATTAATGACATCTTGAAATGTTTTTTGCTTGCGTTGCACCAACTGGTTTTCCAGACTGTCTAATTCCGACATAATTTCCTTGCCATTTTTGGTGAGCACCGAATCGGATTTTATCTCGTCACGCTTATTAAATTGCAAAATCTGATTGCGAACGAGATCTATCCTTTTGACTGTCTCGCTGAGATCGTCGGAGGCCATTTCCAGGTCTTTGAGTAATTTATATTTTTCGGCAATTTTTTCGGGAGTCACCTCCAGTCTAGGATCTTCGGCTATTTCAAAATCCGTGGAAATCGTATCTCCGGCGACCAACATCTTTAATTTATACAGCCCAGGGCCTACTTTTGCGGTCTGGCCTCCACCCAAAGAGAACAAACCCTTCAACATTTCCTCCCCATCTGGTCGATGATTCCAGACCAATTTATTTAATCCGGGTTTTATTTTTATTTGCTTGGATTTCTTCTTGGCATTGTTTGAAAACTCCTTCAATTCCTTACCGGCCTCATCGGTAATGAGAAATGAAATCGAATCCGAATCCAGATCTTTGGGTACATTGAAATAAGCCACCGTCCCGTAGTCTGGATTTTTTCCCATGTCGGGACTGGCACCTCTTCGTCCTGAACCACCCCACAAATACGATACCGCGGGTGCGTGAACGTGCGCTTCTTTCATCTGGTCCGTATTGCTCCACGCTCGCACAGGCGTGAGATCATCTAAAATCCAAAATGCACGCCCTTGGGTAGCCGCAATCAAATCTCCATGATGGACCAGCAGATCGGTGATCGGTACAATGGGAAGGTTAAGTTGAAAAGGCATCCAGGATTTTCCATCTGTGTACGAAATATAGAGCCCAGTTTCGGTGCCCCCATAGAGCAAGCCCGCTCGGGTCGGGTCTTCGCGCACTGTTCGTACATGCGCCTCATCTGCAAAACCACGATCACGACGCTCCCAA
>CAJQNM010000187.1 GCA_905479665.1 uncultured Saprospiraceae bacterium | reverse complement strand
TCCGGAAAGTTGTGAGATCCCAGCACGCGCTGATCCATCTTCTTGCCATTGTTGTTGTTGCGGTTATAGCCTTTTTTGTGAAGTGCACGGCCACTGAGTGGTGTCTACTCTTGCTGTCTTTTGGTTTAGTGATAGGAGCTGAAATGCTCAATACTGAGATGCAGATCATCCCGATAATAATCGAATTTTCCGACTTTTTCGTAGACCTCAGCCAGCAGTTCTTTCATTGATTTTCCGGTCTTGGCCATGTATTCCATCACCAGCAGTCCTGTCCAAATTCCATCTCGCTCCGGGATGTGTCCACTCACTGCGATGCCACCTGACTCTTCACCACCTACGAGCACAGCCTCTTGAGACATGATCTCGGCAATGTATTTAAACCCAATTTTCGTCACTTCAAAATCCAAGCCGTACTGTTCCGCAAGCTTCTTCAACTTGTCAGTGACCGAAAAAGAGACAGCCACTTTTCCCTTCTTGATTCCCTTGTGTTCGTATAAATAAGTGAGCAGTAAGAGAAGTAGTCGATGCGCATCGACAAACACTCCATCTTCGTCATACATACCAAGACGATCGGCATCACCGTCGTTAGCGATGCCAAAGGTCAGATTATCATCTGCTGCAATGGTCTCACTAAGCTCCCGTAGATTGCGATCGATCGGCTCAGGTGCCGTCCCCATGAAGGAGGGGTTGTGGTTACAATGCAGCAGGGTCGCTTTCGGAAATAGCTCCTTCATAATATTTTGCCCTGCACCATACATAGCATCGTACGCCATGTGCTCTTGAAAGGATTCAAGGAGGGGCATATCAAAATTGGCTTTGATGTGATCGAGGTACATCCGCTCTAAATCTACGATGTGCACATTGGAATCCTCCTTGAGTTCCGCCATGCTGCGTGCTGGAATCTCACAACTTTCCGGAATCAACTCCTCCACTTCAGCCACTTCTCTAGGAATGCTGGGTCCACCATAGCTCGCTTTGAGCTTGTATCCATTGTAGCTGGCAGGATTGTGACTTGCGGTAATGACCACCCCAAGACCTGCCTGCAATTTTACAATACCCAGCGAGACCATCGGCGTCGAGACAAATGTATCACAGAGATGCACCGTCACACCATGGTGGCAGAATACTGACGCCACTGCAGCCGTAAAAAGCTCTCCACCAAAGCGGCAGTCAAAACCAATCACGACATCCGTCTTTTGATTTGCTTTCATCCATAGGGCAGAAGCCTCTGCTACCCGCTTCACATTGTCTACCGTATATTCCTGGGCGATAATTGCTCGCCATCCATCTGTGCCAAATTTGATTTTCGTTGCCATTAAGTATAGTATGTTTTAGCTGTCTTTCGAACCCTCAGCAAAATTGCAATATAGCCCTATATTTGAGGTGGAGCACAGATGTCATCAGAATTACAATTGGTCGATACCTACCGGCACAAAGGGCTACGCCGCAATTTGGTTGAAACAATCAGAAAGAAGGGCATTCAGAACCAGGGCATCCTAGATGCGATTGGGAGAATTCCTCGCCATTTTTTTTTAGAAAGGGCATTTGAAGATTGGGCTTATAAAGATCAGGCCTTTCCCATCGGAAGTGAGCAAACCATTTCCCAACCATTTACTGTGGCTTATCAAACTCAGTTGCTGGAGCTTAAGAACTCAGATCGAGTCCTGGAAATTGGGACGGGGTCGGGATATCAAGCTGCCGTACTCGCTGAACTCTGTCAAAAGGTCTACACCATAGAACGACAAGAAAGTCTCTATCAACGTACCCGCTCACTACTCAAGAAAATAGGCTACGGGCGTATTCGTGTATATCATGGCGACGGCATGAAAGGTCTGCCCAGATATGCTCCATTTGATAAGATCCTCGTCACCGCCGGAGCGGAGAAAACACCACCTTCTCTATTGGATCAACTAGCAGTGGGTGGGTGTCTTGTGATACCCGTCGGCAAATCAGATGTACAAGTGATGCTGCGCATTTGGAAAGGCGAGGAAGGCACTTTTAAAACGGAGCACTTTGATAATTTCAAGTTCGTGCCCCTGCTGAAAGGTGTCCGGAAACTATGAGTATAGTAGCCTCTGAAACATGGCAGGGTACTAGATCGTACGACCCTTGGCCTTTCTTCGGTTTACAGTGACGCGTTCTATCTTGGAAAGATCGACCATCAGACCTGCAAAAGCAGAACTCGATGATGTGCTATACTCCTTGCCGCTGTAATTTACTTTGCCACGGGCTCTGCTCCAATCTGAAGCAAGTAAGACATAGCGATCATTTACGTTTGGATTGGGACCAAACATGAGAAAGCGGTCACTGCCATTTTCAAAACTGACAGCCATTCGATTTGACTTGGGCATAAACATCAACACCCCCGGAGTGTCTTTGGCAAATACAACCTCCTCAATGCGGCGTCCTTCCTCCATAAGAATTTTTCCTCCCTCGATAGCCGTTTCGCCTTTTGACAATTGGCGTCGTAAAACGATATTGTCGCTGAGATAAAATTGCACTTTCTTCAATTCTCGCTCACTCCACTTTTGTGATGCCTGGAGATCCTCGGTAAAAGGACGAAGGGTTGGACCACAAGATGCCAGCAGTGTCGCCAGCAGGAGTGTTGTAAATGGCACTATTTTCATGGTATTCCTTTTGCTTTTCAACCCGAATGTAAAAGGAATGGTGCCAGCAGGCAATTGTTTAGCACCTTCTTAACGGTGTTTAAAAGTCCCTTAACCAATGTGAGCGCGCTCCGAAAAGTAGCCAAATCAAAAATGGCATCTAGGACGGACGTAGTCGCTTGGCAGCAAAAA
This sequence comes from uncultured Saprospiraceae bacterium, assembly GCA_905479665.1. Classification (GTDB taxonomy): domain Bacteria; phylum Bacteroidota; class Bacteroidia; order Chitinophagales; family Saprospiraceae; genus CAJQNM01. The sequence goes on along the minus strand of CAJQNM010000187.1, from coordinate 1,747 downwards.
AGTCCTTCATCAGTGCAGCACATTGATCATGTCTGATGCCGTATTCCAACTTTGTCTTGGGATGAAGCAACTCTCGACCATACTTCATAAATCCTTTTTTCTCATCGGCGGCACCATAGACTACTCGAGCGGGTCGTGACCAGTACAGTGCTCCGGCACACATCACGCAGGGCTCTAGGGTTACGTAGAGGGTGCATTGCTCGAGGATTTTGGATCCCAAATGATGGCAAGCCGCTGTGATCGCCAATATTTCGGCGTGGGCGCTAGGATCCTGCAAACGCTCGACCTGATTGTACGCCCTGGCGATAATCCTGCTTTGGCACACGATGATCGCACCCACGGGTACCTCATCTTCTTCAAATGCCTTGCCAGCTTCGTCAATGGCCTTTTGCATAAAATGATCGTCACCCAGTACAGATAGCATCAGTTTAATTTTTCTGACGATAAAGTAGCAATTTTTCATTGGCACTCTATGTGGAAAACCTATCTTTGCAAATGGAACGCATCTTCTCTTCTCCTGATAAATTTCTCGGTACAGCTCTCACGTTTGACGACGTCCTTCTAGTCCCTGCTCTTTCACAGGTTTTGCCGCGTGAGGTCGATCTCACAGCTCAGCTTACCCGTGGTCTTACTTTGAATGCTCCGATCATTTCTGCGGCCATGGACACTGTTACGGAGCGCGATCTAGCCGTGGCGATCGCCCGGCAGGGTGGCCTGGGCATGATCCATAAGAACATGACTATCGAGGAGCAGGCTCGCCAGGTACGTAGTGTAAAGCGATCTGAAAGCGGAATGATCATTGATCCCCTTACCCTTGGTGCAGACGCAATGATCGGAGACGCCATCGAGATGATGCAAGTGCACCACATTGGAGGTATTCCGATTGTTTCGGATGACAATACGCTCGTTGGTATTCTTACAAATCGGGACTTACGTTTTGAAGTAGATCCATCTAAATCTGTGACAGAGCTGATGACCACCGAAGCGCTCATCACAGCTCCTGCCGGTACGACCCTCGAAGAGGCTAAGGCCATATTGCAGGGCAAGAAAATCGAAAAACTGCCGGTTGTTGATGATCAAAACAAAGTGATCGGCTTGATCACTTACAAAGATATCATGAAGCTCGAGGACTATCCCCGAGCTTGCAAAGACTCATACGGACGTCTGGTCGTGGGTGCCGCAGTTGGAGTCACGCACGATACGATGGATCGCATCTCCGCTTTAAAAGACGTTGAAGTAGATGTCATCTGTGTCGATACCGCACATGGGCACAGCATGGGAGTCCTGGATATGGTGCGAGAGATCCGCAATGCTTTTCCCGATATGCAGATCATCGCCGGAAATGTAGCTACCGGTGCCGGTGCACTGGCGCTCGCAGATGCGGGAGTAGACGCGGTAAAAGTTGGGGTTGGTCCAGGTAGTATTTGCACCACTAGAATTATTGCTGGGGTAGGCGTACCTCAATTGTCAGCCATCCATTCAGCATATGCAGCCCTGAAGGGTCGTGGTATACCCGTGATCGGGGATGGAGGCATTCGATATACCGGAGATATTGTCAAGGCGCTGGCTGCTGGTGCTAGTACCATCATGGCGGGTTCACTCTTTGCGGGTGTGGAGGAAGCACCAGGTGAGACCATTATCTACGAAGGACGAAAGTTTAAGATCTATCGTGGCATGGGTTCGATCGGAGCCATGCAGCGGGGATCGAAGGATCGCTATTTTCAGGATGTCGAAGACGACATTAAGA
>CAJQNM010000186.1 GCA_905479665.1 uncultured Saprospiraceae bacterium | reverse complement strand
GATCAACTCCACTTGGGTTACACCTTCGAGGGCTGCTATGGGCCCTATCATCGGGGCAGCTTTGATCTGACCATGCTCGAGGATACCGTACATTTCGTAAGCAAGAGCTACGACGGAGATAGCAAAGAGCCCTTTGTAGAGGCTGGAAAGTACCATATGGATCGGCTGGGAGCCCTGTTGGATGAAGCATCCAAGGAGCAGTCAACCGAAATATTGGGCAATGTGATCAACTACCAGATTTCATCGCATGGGCAAATCCATCAGAAGGGCACAGATCGTATTGCGCAGCGTCATTTTATTGAGCTCTTTCACCCGTTTACATCGCTCTTTAAGTCGAAAGAAGATTTTGTTATTCCAAAGATCAGTAGCGGTGGGTTTGTCCACTAAGCAAAAGAACCCTACATTTGCGGACTTAAATAAAACGGCATGAAAGCAGACATCCATCCAAACAACTATCGGCTTGTGGTTTTTAAGGACTTCTCATGTGATGAGGCCTTCTTGACAAAGAGTTGTGTGCCAACCAAAGATTCCATCACCTGGGAGGACGGCAAAGAATACCCGTTGGTGAAGTTGGAGATTTCGAGCAAATCCCATCCCTTCTTTACGGGCAAAATGAAATTTGTGGATACGGCTGGCCGGATCGACAAATTCAACAAGAAGTTTGCCAAATTCGGAAAGAAGAAACCAGAAGATCCTGGTAAAGAGACTGAGGCTGAAGCTACGGCAGAGGAAAAATAAATAAGATTCTTCAAGTTATAGAGCCTCATCTTCAGATGGGGCTTTTTTTTGCCTTATGGACAACATCATCCTATTCGATTCGGAAATCAGGAACCACCTGCTGCCCTTCACATTCTTGCGTCCAGTAAGTGAGCTGCGCATTGGGATGATGACCATTCGGGAGAAGTGGCAAATGGAATTTCCTACGGCCCGTTTTTCTCACATCACTGCAGAACATCTTGAGCCCCAGTATCCCATCTTCATAGCAGAAGATAACATCCTGATCAATAGTGCTATGCTTCCGAACGATCATGTCGTTGCACTGCTCAAAGATCTGGGATTGAACCAAGCTATTCTTTCCGGTGATGAGCTGTTGGCTGCTCGGCTAGACAAGTCGCAATTTGATCGACTGATTGGTCAGAATGAATTGGATGAGCTAGAGGGCGTTTTGATAGCCTCAGACCAGATACCATTCGTGAGTCGGCTGTGGCAGTTGCTGGATCGGAATAGCGAAGAAATAAGCAATGACCTGGTGCGCTATCAAAAGTCTGGACATGCGTTTGTCGAATATGCCGATCGTAGTCGTGGTTCGCATGGGGTGTATGTGCAGGGAGGTGCGGATCTTACCGATGTGATTCTCGACACTACTTACGGTCCGATTGTGATTGCTGAGGAGGCAACCATCCTGCCAGGCTCGATGTTGAGTGGTCCTATTTCGATTGGATCTGGGGCTCGAGTCAAGATGGGCAGCATGATCTATGGTGGTACAACAGTGGGACCTCATTCGATGGTGGCTGGAGAGGTGAAGAATTCGCTGATTATGGCCAACAGCAATAAAGCACACGAAGGGTACCTGGGAGATTCCGTCATCGGCAGTTGGTGCAATCTTGGAGCATTGACTTCAAATTCCAATTTGAAGAATTCGTTTGGTGAAATCAAACTTTGGGATTATGCGACAGAGGCCCTAGAGGATACTGGACTCACGAAATGCGGTTTATTTATGGGTGACTACTCTCGCTCAGCCATTCATACCACTTTTAATTCGGGTACTGTAGTCGGTATATCTTCAAATGTGATGACTGCCGGATTTCCCGCCAAATTTATTCCGTCCTTCATTTGGGGTGAAAATAGGATGTATGATCTCCCTAAGGCAATCAAGGCCGGCCGGTCGCTGCATGCATTTAAAAACCAAACGATGGTTGCTGGTGAAGCAGATCTGCTCAATCGTGTATTTGATCTCACGGCTGCATTGAGAGCTAAGTTTGTCAAGTAAATGAAGCGCTGGAAGCGATTTCTGAGCCACTTGATTGAGGTTCCGATTGAAACGACGGATTCGTCCCATCATAAGCATCTTCAGGTAAACCTGATCAAAGGTCGCTATCAACTGAGTACGGAACGCTCGATTTATTCATTCGATGATCTCTATCTGAATTTTTACAAGGCGTTTACCCAATTAGAGTTGCCTCCGGATCGATCAGACTGTCTCGTCTTGGGCCTGGGGTTGGGTAGCATTCCGTGGATGTTGGAAAATTCATTTGCGCGGTCCTATCAATACGTGGCAGTCGATCTGGACGAAGAGGTCATTCGTCTGGCTAGCTCGTACCGGCTCAAAGAACTGCAGTCACCCATGGAGATTATCTGCAGTGATGCTGTGCATTTTGCACATGTGGATCAACGTACTTATGACTTGATTTGTGTCGATGTATTTCTTGATGACGTCGTGCCTACCGCACTCTGCTCACCAGAAGTGATTAGTGTGCTTCGTGAGAAACTGAGTGAAGGAGGGCTCCTACTCTGGAATCGTTTGTTCAGAACGACTGAGGATCAACAAGAGACGAAAAAATTTTTCGAAAATGAATTCAAACAAGTGTTTGGATCTCAGGCCGAATACCTGGATGTGGATGGAAATTGGATCTTGATTGGAAGGGTATAAAATGAAAAAACCACAGTCTCACTTTTTGAAACTGCGGCTTTTACGAACACACTCAAAACTATTTTTCGAGTCAAATATACGGTGAAGAATTGAATGCACCAAGTCTTTAGGATCAATAAGAGACGAAAAAATTTTTCGAAAATGAATTCAAACAGATGTTTGGATCTCAGGCCGAATACCTGGATGTGGATGGAAATTGGATCTTGATTGGAAGGGTATAAAATGAAAAAACCACAGTCTCACTTTTTGAAACTGCGGCTTTTACGAACACACTCAAAACTATTTTTCAAGTCAAATATACGGTGAAAGAATTGAACGCACCAAGTCTTTCTGTGAATCAATCTAATTTTAACATTCTTCGCCGCGGATCAAATTCCGTTTTTATCAAATTTCCACTTCACGAAAGCTTCCATTGCTTCGTAGTTGGCAAGGCCAAGTTGGTGGTATGTTACTGCTGTTTCCTTATTGCGGGATTCAGAGCGCTGCCAAAATTCACGCTCATCGTTTCCAGGAAAAGGAGGTCGATCTTTTTGTGACTGATGTCGAAAAATTGCTTTGCGTTTTTTCTCGAGTTCATTGGGGCTGAGTGGTACAGCCATCTCGATCTGGTCGATGCGCCATTCATGCCATGCACCACGATAAAGCCATAGCCAGCAGTCGTCCATCCATTCCTCACCCTTGAGACTTTGCATCGATTCAATGATCGCCTGCAGGCAGACTTCATGAGTGCCATGAGGATCGGCTAGGTCGCCAGCAGCATAGACTTGATGTGGTTTGATTTCCAATAGCAAATCACGTACGATCTTTATATCTGCCTCGCTGATGCCTTTTTTCTTGGCGACACCTGTTTCGTAAAAAGGCAGATCTAGGAAATGAATCTTCTTGTCTTCCAGGCCAGCAACCCTTGCCCCACTGCGGGCTTCGCCTCGTCGAATGAAGCCTTTGA
>CAJQNM010000185.1 GCA_905479665.1 uncultured Saprospiraceae bacterium | reverse complement strand
TTGCACTGGCTCCTTCGATCTCGATCTGATTGGCCCGTTTTCGGCGAGTCACTGGCAGTGCTATATTTTTGCGCTGATAGAGATAATCTGCTGTGAGAGAAGCTTTATTTGTTTTTATTTTTCCGGCTTTCCCGGCAAAGATGACCTCTCCACCATGCCTGCCTGCCAAGGGCCCCATATCAACCAGAAAATCTGCACTGCGTATGACGTCTTCTTCATGCTCGACGACCAAAACGGTGTTGCCGAGATCTCGGAGTTTTTGCAGGACGCCGATCAGCTTTCCTGTATCACGCGGATGCAAGCCGATGCTGGGCTCGTCCAGAATGTAAAGTGAATCAGTGAGATTACTACCAATGGATTTTATCAAATTAATCCGCTGTGTTTCGCCCCCACTGAGGGTGCCGCTGAGTCGATCCAAATGCAGGTATTGCAGGCCTAGTGCACATAGGTTCTGCAATCTGGTCTGAATCTCTATGATGAGGCGCTCCGCAATTTCTTGATCCTGTTCTTCCAGGTCCAACGACTCAAAATGAGTGTGTAGTTTTCCCAGAGGTACGTTGACGAGTTCGGAGATGGACTTGCCGGATATCTTTATATAGCTACTTTCATTACGTAACCTCGCGCCTTTACAAACATTGCATTTTGTGCGACCTCTGTACCGAGCAAGCATGACCCGATTCTGAATTTTGTATGATTTGGATTCAAGCTCTTCGAAAAAACTGTTGATGCCTTGGAAATATGTATTTCCATCCCACAAGAGGTCTTTCTCATCGTCGGTCAGCTCATCGTAAGAACGATGTATTGGAAAATCAAACTGATGGGCATTTTGCACGAGTTGCTGAAGGTAGGCTCTAGACTTCTCGCCACGCCAACAATGCACCGCACCATCATAAACAGAAACAGAAAAATCCGGGATCACTTTTTTCTCATCGATACCCATGATGCGCCCAAACCCTTCACAACGAGGGCACGCACCGTAAGGGTTGTTGTAGTTAAACAGATGTGGGGTTGGTTCGAGAAAGACCATGCCATCAAGCTCAAAACGATTGTTGTAAGTGACAATCTCATCATCGATAAACAGTGAGCACTCCCCCCCACCTTCAGAAAAGGCAATTTGCACTGAGTCTGCCATACGTTGCGTATTGTCATCGTCGCCTGGCCGGACCACAAAACGGTCAATGAGTAGCTCCGCTTCGTGCTGCTTAAGGGACTTCACCTTTTTGGAAGTCCACCTGGGCTTTTTCTCCAGAAGATCTTCCATCACCTGCATCTCACCTTTCGCATATATTCGCGAAAATCCTTTCTGAAGCAGGATGCTGGCACTGTCTCTGACTGTGCGATCAGGGTAGCCTGGATCAAAAGGCGCAGTGAGTATGACCTTGGTCCCTTCTGAATGCTCCATGATGAAGTCGATCACATCGCTGACTTGATGCTTCCGGACCAACTCCCCTGAAATGGGTGAAAAGGTTTTTCCGATGCGGGCATAGAGCAAGCGTAGGTAATCATAGATTTCGGTGAGTGAGCCCACTGTACTGCGCGCATTTGACGTGCCCACCTTCTGCTCGATGGCAATCGCAGGGCAAATTCCTTTGATAAAGTCGACTTCAGGTTTCTTCATGCGGTTGAGAAATTGCCGAGCATAAGACGAAAGGCTCTCCACATAGCGCCGCTGCCCCTCTGCATAGAGGGTATCGATTGTGATTGAAGATTTGCCCGACCCCGATACTCCGGTCACCACAATGAGCTGATTCTTAGGGAGTTGAAGGTCTACGTTCTTAAGATTATTCGCTCGGGCACCCTTAATGGTGATGTATTTTCTACTTGTATTAGGCATAAAGGTGGTAAGTCATATAGAGGTAATGCGTAATCTGCAAAAATGTTAAATAGAATCCGAATCAAGAAAGTTGGTCTGATTCTTGTCTCTTCTTTAGGGATATTCTACTTTAGATGAATCTTAATATTGATGAGTAGTTAAGTTCCTGTTAAGGATTCAGCGAAATTCAGAGGTGTTAAGAAACATTTGATAGATTACAACTTCTTAAAATAGGTATTATAGGTTAGAACTTCTACACGACATTTTATTTTTTCATGTTTTTTTAAAGCTGTCGTTGTATGCAAGTTACATCATTATCCGACCAGGAACTTATTTCCAATTATTTAGACGGACACGAGCGATCTTTTGAGGAACTCCTCAATCGTCATCGCAATAAGATCTACACATCGATTTATCTCTTTGTGAAAGATCAGAGCCTCGCTGAAGATATATTTCAGGAGGTATTTATTAAAATTATCAATACACTACGTAGTGGTAAGTATAACCATGAGGGCAAATTTGTCCAGTGGGCTATGCGTATTGCTTACAACATGTGTGTAGATCAGTTCAGACGGAAGAAAAGACGTCCGAAGGTATCTCCTACTGAAACATTTGACATTTTCGATGTGCTAGAAATTTCAGATGACAACATGGAGACAACCATGATCAAAAGTCAAACCCATGATAAGGTTCGACAACTCGTAGATATGCTGCCTCCCGAGCAAAGAGAGGTAGTGATTTTACGGCACTATGCTGATATGAGTTTTAAGGAAATTTCTCAATTGACCCGAGTGAGTATCAACACGGCCCTAGGTCGGATGCGTTATGCATTGATAAACATTCGTAAGATGGTTGAGGAAAAAGAAGTTATTCTTCAGTAGGGGGCGTATTGCTATACGCCCCTACTGCTGCTTACGCCAGAACGGGGCTATCGCAATAGCCCCCTAGGGCACCAAAATGACAGCAACATTCGTGTATCAGACGAATGCTAACAGGAAATGGCCGCACGTAATAACTGCGGCCATTTTCTCTTTTTAGAAAAAGCGATCGAACAGAAATTGTCTGTTTGATATTCCTATTACGATCACACTCACGTTATCGTACAAACTCAAAACCCAAGTCCTTTTTGAATTAATCTATTTGCAGCTCACTTGATTTGCTGCTATTCACATTATTTAAAATTTCAGTTCAGAATTTTGCTATTTCTTGGGATCACTTTTCTATTTGCGGCGTGCGAAGGTGATGAACCTCTTATACCGACATTGCCTAGTGGATCTACAGTAGACTTGCTCAGTGGGGCGGGTCTGATTAGCGCAGATGCAACCATCAATGCGGGCGATACTTTTGCCGTAAGTGTATCTGGATCTGAGGGAGACTACTCTACAATTGTTATCTCCCAGATTTTTCCAGGTGCACTGTACTGGGTGTGCTGAGGAACGACATCGGTACATCCGCTCACATATAATTTATCTCCATTCTGGCTAAACGCTAGTCCGAGTGGCCGATTGAGGTTTGCACTGATCGCGCCACCACGAGGTACTCCCCGATTACCGGACCCTGCAAAAACCGAGACATCACCATCGAGACTGACTTTGAATATCTGATCTTCAGTTATCCCTGCCACGTACAAAAAACCTTCGTGATACACGAGATAGCCCACCCACATGATATACTCGAGTTGGTAGGTGCTCGGTTTGGTAGCTGGTACGTGAGCCAGGATGCTGACTTCTCCGTCTGGGGTTATTTTAGAGATCGTACCATCTGCTGAGTTGTGGCTGACGTAGAGATTACCCATTTCGTCGGCTGTGATTCCGCGAGGGTTTTCAGGCACTGAGGCAAAACGGTCGGCCGTCCCATCAGGTTTTACCTGAAAGATTGCATCAGCATCCAAGTCAGCAATGTAAATGTGGCCACTGGGAGCTACATAAAGACCATCAGGTTGCTGCAATAGGCGAAATGAAATGCTCGATACTTCTCCTGACGGGGTAATTTTCAAAACTTCACTGGAGAAGATCACGGACTGGTACAAATTTCCCTGTAGGTCCAGTGCATTTCCGGTCAGCAATTTGTACTGTGAGCTGATTACCGAGGCATCTCCGTTCGCAGGTATTTTATGGATGGCAAATTCCACTGGGCTATCCGAATTGCCTAGCTGGGCATGAATATTAAAATCGCCCATAAAGAGGTTGTCTTCAGCATCGATAGCCAGGCTATTGGACCCAAAGGAAAGTTCGTCAGTATGTGCAAAAATGAGATTGTTGGTGCGTAGAACAAAGTCAACCTCGTCTACCAATAGGGCGTTGCTCACCCGGCTCGGCTCTTTTGAGACAGTAAGGACGGCGAATCGATAGGGGGTGTTTACCGTGATCAAGTCACCATCCGTATCCGTACTGGTGGCATCGAGTTGGAGACCCTTGATTGGATAAATGTCATTTGGTGCTACTCGACGATATTCTTCGCTTGCTAGATTTTCTGCCATTTCCAGTGTAAAAGCGGATGCTGCATCGACCTTGAGTGCAATGATTCGATATTCCAAGATGTCTTCGGTGTCAAATTGCTTAGTGAAAAACACTTCAATATCCGATCCATCGCCCTGGTTGGCCATGTCTTTGGGGGTAATATCAAGGACGGTTTCAATGGGTGGGCCAAGAATTTCTTGCTTGTCGCAAGACTGAAGGCTGGCGACAACGATAAGAAGTGCAAGACAATAATGTGTGAGTGAATTTTTCATAGATTTCAATGACTGTACAACGAGATATGAGGACCTGTTGCTGCTATGTCGAATGTTGCAGGCGGGCAAAATCCTTGGCAAAGTAGGTGATGATCACGTCTGCACCTGCCCGAGCGATACTGGTAAGTACCTCTGGCATCGCCTGATCATAGTCGAGCCAGCCCTTTTCACAGGCGGCGATCAGCATGGCACATTCTCCACTTACGTGATAGGCGGCAATCGGCAATTCAAAATTTTCCTTCATCAGATGGATTACATCGAGGTAATGCAATGCGGGTTTCACCATCAGGTAGTCTGCTCCTTCGGTCGTGTCCAGCTCTCCTTCGATCAGCGCCACCTTTTTATTGGCGGGATTCATCTGGTAGGTTTTCTTGTCACCTTCTTTGGGAGCAGAATCGAGTGCATCGCGAAAGGGTCCATAATACGCACTCGCATATTTGGC
>CAJQNM010000184.1 GCA_905479665.1 uncultured Saprospiraceae bacterium | reverse complement strand
CACCAGGTAGTGAGTGGATCCCATCAAAGTGCGGCCGTGGAGTGGTCGGCTGATCGATAACACGCCGGAATGGCATGGTTTTGATGACTCTGTTGGTAACCGTCATAGGGTGGATTGAGTACGCGGGATACGGAAGCGATCCAATTCTTGTAAATAGAGCTGTAGTGCTACGCGTGCCGCCGCTTCTTGCAATTCAACTGGGATCAAGTCTTCACCTGATCCAAAGTAAGTGCTTACGAAATGTGTGTCGTAGTTGCCCTTCCTAAATGCAGGATGCCGACAGACAAAATCTCCAAAAGGCAACGTGGATTGGATGCCCACTAGATCAAAAGAGGCAATTGCCTCTCGCATTCTGCTCAGAGCAACAGTCCGGTCGGGGCCAAAAGTGATCAGCTTGGCGAGTAGTGGATCATATTCAAGCGGGATGGTCATGCCTTCGCGATAGCCACTATCAAGTCGCATGCCTTCTTGGAGAGAGAAGCGAAAACGCTCCAGTGTCCCCATACTCGGAAGAAAACCATTTTGCGGGTCTTCGGCATAGATTCGCAGCTCGATTGCATGGCCGCCAATGGCAAGATCCTCCTGCTGCCAGCGTAGTTTCTCTCCTCGCGCGATGCGGATTTGCTCCTCGACCAGATCCAGACCAGTGATGAGCTCCGTAACCGGGTGCTCAACTTGCAACCGAGTGTTCATTTCCAGAAAAAAGAATTTGCCTTCTTCATCTACTAGAAACTCCACGGTGCCAGCGCCAAGATACTTGCACGATTTTGCCACGAGCAGGGCAGCCTGCCCCATCTCCGAGCGCACTGAATCAGTCATGCCGCACGCTGGAGCTTCTTCTATTACTTTCTGGTGTCGTCGCTGTATACTGCATTCCCGCTCGAAAAGGTGCACTGCGTTTCCATGTGCATCTGCGAGTATTTGAAATTCTATGTGGCGTGGAGCTTCCAGGTATTTCTCAATGAAGACCATCCCATTGCCAAAGGCTGCCTGAGCTTCGCTTTGTGCCCGTTGCAATTGTTGATCAAGTTCGCTTACTGAGCGAACGATGCGCATGCCTTTGCCACCGCCTCCGGCAGCAGCTTTGATCAAGATGGGATACCCGATCTCCTCGGCAATCTTACGCGCATCGTCTAGCGCGTCTACACGTTCATTCGTGCCGCTAAGCATGGGCACATCAAAGGCAGCGACAGCCGCTTTAGCAGCTAGTTTGTCACCCATGATTTCGATCGCGGCCACTCCGGGACCGATAAAGATCAATCCGGCCTCGGCTACACGCTGGGCAAAGGATGCATTTTCACTTAAGAATCCGTAGCCGGGATGGATTGCATCTGCTTGGGTCTCTTGAGCTGCCTCCATGATGCGATCTTGATCAAGGTAGGATTGGGCTGCAGGTGCTGGCCCCAATAAGATGGCCTGGTCGGCCATGAGTACATGGGGTGCATCGCTGTCTACCGTAGAGTAAACGGCGACGGCCTGCAAACCCATCCTTTGTACGGTGCGTATGATGCGGCATGCAATCTCCCCACGATTGGCAATTAGGATCTTCTTAATCACGGCAAAGAATCTTTAAAATCAGCCCATGCCTGCTTAGCTAGAATCTCGCTAGACTTCTCGAAGTAATAGCTGCCAGCGGCAGGGTCTGGCGATGCCAATAGGTCGGTCTCGTACTCTATGATTGATCCGGATCGGATGGCCAGAAGGGCCAAACTAAGATCATTTCGATTGCTGATCCAAGGGCCCATAAAGACGCTATCGTTCTGAGTGGCATAAGCTGCAAGATGCTTGTGCGCTATCGAGATGAGCTCGGGGTATTCACTGGTCGTAGGGTCTCCGTAACTATGGAATTGTAAGTCGAGGACTTGATCCTTATATGCGCTTTGTAGGAGTTCTGCAACGATCCTGAGGGCGCGTACTTTGCTCACATTTTGGAAGAAATGGTCTGTAAATGGAACAAAGATGGGTGCGACACAATGTGATCCACACGGCCCATCTTGTAAAATAGCGTGGATAAAATGGAGTGCCTCACATATCTGGCCTACGATGTCCTTTCCTTGCTCGATGAGGTAGGCATGTTTTTGTCCTGGGGCAGCATGGAAGATGTAACAGCATCCACTTGCATCTTCGTCGCGTAGCGGAAGAAAGTCTTCCAGCAAGGCATATAGAGAATCTCTGTGTGAGGGAGTAACCTGAAAGAAACAATCGATCATCGTCAATTCGACACCGGACAACAAATCCGTTAGGGCCGAAATAGAAGCAGAGTCTTTGGGAATGTCAAGCCATAAGGCATTGCATCCTTGTCCTAAGACCTTGATTATAAGATTATTAGTGGCTTTTAAATCAGAATTTACTTTAATCTTTGCACCGATTTTGGGTGTCTGCGGGTTTCGAACGCCCAAAGGAGAAAATGTCCGGGCGTCTTTGCTTCCAGATACCAATGCAGGAAAATCGAGACTGTTCGTCATGATTCTTCAGAATTGCAGGAGAGTAAGACCGCATCCTTGTTGACTTTCTCACCTCTTGAGATGAAGACCTCCTTGATGATGAGATCAACAGGAGCCTTAATCACGTTTTCCATTTTCATCGCTTGCAGGATGAGCAGTGGCTGGCCCGCATGTACTACATCTTCAGGCACAACGAGCACCTCGAGAACCAGACCAGGCATGGGAGCATGAATAGCATCGACCCGAGCAGCCACATTTTGATCCATACCCAGCGCTTTGATCAGCAGATCGCTGGCATCTTCAATCTGACAAGTAAAGGGGATTCCATCCATTCGAAAGCCGACCTCCTTTTTGCCGAGATCCACCTTGACTTGGGTGATACGACGAGGGATATTGTCAATGAGCACCTCATATCCTGATTGCCCGGTGACAAAGTTCAAGGGCTCTACGTCGACCCTTTTCAGTTGCACTGACTCTGCCGCGCCAGCATGTACCGTAAATAAATCATGATTCTGCATCGTAAAATCTGCCCATCAACCTGTGTGGTGAAAATACTCATCTTGAAATAATAATAAGACAAATTGCCGATCTCTCACATTTCATGAGAAATAGGGAAGAACGAGTATTCCGAAGCCCCGCTAAGTGTAATTTATCGATCAATAACAGGCATCTAAATTCTTAGCTGATAGAATCTTCGGGCGTTTTCCGAAAAAATTGCGTCTTCGTCATAGCCGTTTTCATCCACAAATCTCCTCACGCAATCCACTACCTGTGCATATGTCCCGGCAAGTGTGCAGACCGGCCAATCGGAGCCAAAAACACAGCGCGTCGGACCAAATGCATCAAAGACGACTTCAAGATAGGGTAGGAGATCATCGTAACTCCAAAGCTCCCAATGAGCTTCCGTAACCATGCCCGAGACTTTGCAATATAAAGTGGGGTAGGAACCAAGCGTCCTCATTTCTTTCTCCCAACTTTTGATTTTTCCAGATTTTATGTCTGGCTTGGCAAGATGATCAATGATGAGAGGTTGTCCAGCACAATGATCTACCAAGGTGATGACCTCACTGAGTTGATGCGCATAGACCAAAATATCGTAGGTCAGACCGGCCTGGCCAACCTGTTGTACTCCCTTGATGAAGAGTGGGTCAGCGATGTAGCCCCTTTCCTCACCTTGCAACACATGTCGATAGCCCAGCAATTTGGGATGAGCCAGTCGCTCCAGGCGGTCTGGCAGATTGGGTCCTTTCAGATCAATCCAGCCCACTACGCCAGCGATAAAGTCGTGCTCTTCCGCAAGTTGAAGAAGGAACTTCGTCTCAGCATCAGACTGATCTGCCTGCACGGCAATCGTATGGGTAATGCGCTCTTCATCAAGGAGACTTTTGAGATGAGAAGGTAGGAAGTCGCGACGGATCGACGACATCGATGACTCATCCATCCAGCTATCTCTAAGCGGATCGAAAATCCAAAAATGCTGATGTGCGTCAATTCTCTGCTTAGTTCTCATAGTATCTGAAAGATAGGCGCCTCATAAAACTCATTACCAAAATACTCATTTAGCCCTGCTAAGCTCCGCTTTTGGGGCCTCGTATTTGAAAAAAATACCACGTTATCATTCCAAACAGAGTTATTAAAGGTGCCCTTTAGTACATTTATGGGTGACCAAACCGGTGATCTGAGTGACTACTAGCACGAAACGTAACATCAAGAAACAGCAAATCCTGGACGCTGCAGAGAAAGTCTTCGCAAATTATGGGTTTGCAAATACAAAAATGGAGAAGGTGGCTAGCGAGGCTGGTATCAGCAAAGGCACAGTCTACTTCTACTATGATACCAAGGAGAATCTGTACATGGCCTTGACTTATCAAGCCATCCAGTTTCTGATCGACCGCTTCTATCAAGTCTTAGATGAGCAACGTGCCTACCCAGGAATAGAGGGCTCTCTTGCGCTGGTTCATTCCTACCTCCAGTTTTGTGAAAAAAATCCCCTTTATGCTGATCTGATGCTCGACTATATGACGGTAAACCGGACCACTCGAGATGGCATGGATACCAACAGGCTTACTGCGGCTCTGCAAGACAGTATCTACTATCGCAAGATTCAGGACATTCAAAATATTCCGATCAGCCTCATCACCCAAGAAATAAAGCGTGGGGTCGAGGATGGTAGTATTTTGAACAAACAGCAACCTGAGTTGCTCTACCTGCTGGCTTGGAGCAGTACCATCGGTTTTGTAAAACTCAATAGTGCCGCCGGTAAACGACAGTCCCTGCTCAATGTGGATGTAGATGTTTGGCGCACCCAGCTACTGGCACAGATGAGACAAATGTTGTTGGTCACTTCTTTCGAACTGGTCTAAAGCACCCAGGCATTCT
>CAJQNM010000183.1 GCA_905479665.1 uncultured Saprospiraceae bacterium | reverse complement strand
GCTCACCGCATTTCCTTGCACCGCCCGTCTAGCATCGCCTTTGCTATTTACGATGCCCGTAGAATTAGCTAATAATTCCAGAATAGGTATGCCGGCTTCAAGGTCGCTATTATTTATCTTGTGATGAGGTATTTCAGCAGCCACCGCTCGCCATGAATGCTCGTTCATTTGCTGTATGAATTCAGGCGAGGCCTGTCGATTAAACAGCATTTGAGATACATTTTGTACGGCCTCATATTGTGCGTCGCCATGGATGCGTCGCGTCAGTTCCTCGGCCAGTAGGAGCTTGAGGCCACGAAGGTCTTCTTCATGCTCCTGTTCCAGTTGCTCGATTTCAGTGCACGGCCTTACTGAAAAATAGCGCAAAAATTTACCAATATCACGATCATCTGCATTGATCCAAAATTGATAAAATTTATATGGACTAGTCAATTTTTCATCAAGCCAAATATTTCCCTCGGTCGATTTTCCAAATTTCGAGCCATCGGCCTTCGTGAGCAGGGGAGTGGTTATTGCATGCGCCTTGCCAGCTGTATTGCGTCGAATAAATTCCGTGCCCGAAGTAATATTGCCCCACTGGTCAGAGCCTCCCATTTGCAATGTGCAGTTGTGCTTTTCGAAGAGGCACTGAAAATCATAGGCCTGCAATAATTGATAGCTAAATTCAGTAAAGCTGATGCCCTTTTCCAGTCGATTTTTTACAGAATCTTTGCTGAGCATGTAGCTCACCGTGATCGTTTTTCCGACATCTCGCAAGAAATCCAATACTTGCATTTCCTGATAAAAGTCAAGATTGTTTATCAGCATGGCTTTATTCTGGCCATGATCAAAATCCAATAGGCTGCGAAATTGACTTTCCTGATGACGTAAATTTTCATCAAGTTTTGCTTCGGTCAACAGTTCTCTCTCTTTGTCTTTTCCAGACGGATCACCAATTCGGCCTGTGGCACCACCCATCAGTACGATGGGCTGGTGGCCATGCTTTTGGAATAACTGCAAGATCATCACTTGCACATAATTTCCAATCGTGAGGGAGGGTGCCGTGGGGTCAAATCCGATGTAACCAACAAGACCACCTGCCTCGAGTGCTTCCTCGACACCTTCCGTTTTGTTGTGCAACATGCCCCGCCAAGCGAGCTCTTCAATAAAGTTCATCACACTAAGGTACTGACGAAACTTGTTTTCTATATTATTACTTTCATCTAAACATCGAGCTTGCAGGCAGATCGATTTATTGCGTCCAGATTGCGAAGGATCTCGCAGAAGCATGCCTTTACCAGGGTCATCATGCGTATTGCGATCATTTCAGTGGCACTCAGTGTGGCTGTCATGATTGTGTCGTCTGCCTTGATCCGCGGCTTCAAGCTGGAGATCAGCCAGAAGATATTTGATATCTGGGGTCATATTCATATCACGGATGTTTTTATTTCAAAGACGCTCGAGCCTGCTCCCATCGATTTTGACCAAGCACTAGTCGATACCATCCTCGATATAGGTTCCCTGGAGTATCGCATGCCGCGCCGGCGCGGGCAAGAGGCAGAAAGCTATCAGAAAGTGCAGACTGTGGGAGGTGTGCGCGAAGCGAATCGCTACGTCCAGTTTGCCGGAATACTTAGCGCCAACCAGGAAATGGAAGGGCTCCTATTTAAGGGAATAGGCAAAGACTTTAATCCCGAGCGTTTTGCCCAATATTTAGAGGAAGGAAAGTGGCTGTCTCTGCATGACACAGTCCCAGATCGCTCTTTGATCATATCCCGTACGACAGCAGATCGCATGCAGCTCTCCGTCGGTGACCGGGTGCCAGTACACTTCATTTTGGAGGGAAGACAGATAGCACGACGACTCGAGATCATCGGGATCTATAAGACCGGTCTGGGCGAATATGATAACAAATTGGCCTTGGCAGATATGCGTTTGCTGCAGGAGGTCCAGAAATGGACTCCGGAGCAAGTGAGTGGCATTGAGTTGCTGGTCGATGATCTCGACGACCTCGATGTGATCAATACTTACATCTATCAGGAAGTGCTTCCACCAGATTTGTACACTCAAACGGTGCGGCAGCGGTCGAGTGCGATCTTCGACTGGCTCGATCTTACGGACATGAATGAGAAGGTGATTCTTACACTGATGCTCATCGTATGTATAGTGAACATGATCACTGCATTGATGATTCTTATTCTCGAGCGCACGAACATGATTGGTATTCTCAAAGCCATGGGATCAACTAATTGGACCATTCGAAAGATTTTTATCCGCCAGGCATCACATATCCTGATCCTAGGCCTGCTAGTGGGAAATCTACTGGGCATCTCACTTTGTCTTTTACAAAAGCACTTTCAATTCATAAAACTCAATGAGTCAGACTATTATCTTGACGTAGCTCCCATTCATCTCGAATTCCTTCCCATCCTGTTTATCAATCTGGTGACTCTTGTGGTCACTATACTATTTCTTATTTTCCCCTCCTATTTAATCAGTAAAATTTCACCAAGCAAGGCCATCCGCTTTAGTTGATGGAACGTACTCAGGATTTTTCAATCACCGTCTTGTGTCAGAGCAAGATAGTGGGAGTAGTCGCTCGTCTTATCGATTTTGTGCGGCTCTTACCCATTCGCCTTTGGAGAATATTGCAGCACGTTGGCTTACGTGTCAGACTTTTAGTGCGACATCCAGAGACGATTCTCAATGTGAAAGAAGGTTTCTTCTGGATCATAGAGCTCTTGTTCTTGCTCCTAGATTTGGTTGGAGTGGGAGAGGTCCTCGAAACGTTAGGTGATGTGATCAAGTTTAACACCAGGCCCTTGAGTGCCCGAGAACGTGCCAATCTTGAAGGTGTTTTCGGCCGCTCGCTCAACGTACGTCGCATTCGTATCGATGAATATGCGTTTATCGGACCCTACTCATATCATTTCGCCTATGTAAGTTGCTACACCATAAACTGTTGGGGCAAGCTTCCCGATGCGACCTTTATGCATGAACTCGTCCATATTTGGCAGTATCAACACCTGGGTTCGCTATACATACCACGCGCCCTGAGGGCTCAGTTTTCTGAAGAAGGATACAACTATGGAGGTATGTCTAGCCTGCTTCTGGCGCTACGTGAGGGGCGGAAGTTTTCGCAGTTTAATCTGGAGCAACAGGGGGATATTGTTGCGGACTATTTCCGGCTGACCGAGGGCAAGCATCCACGATGGGCAAGTGATTCACCCATTCATTTGCACGTTTACGAAGATCTCCTGGGTGAGATCAAAGAGATGAAGGCTTAAATTGTCATCTTTGCACTGCCAATAGCTGATCTGGTCTGCCTTTTTAGATTTGAATGGCCTGTTGGGGTTTTACTTCTTACTGCACAATGGACGGAGATCTGACATATGATCACAAATTACATCAAGGAGGGTGGCAAAATCATAGTGGTTCCAGAACGCACGCCAGGTTGCTGGATCAATATTGCTCCACCCTTTGGCGCTGAAGAGTTAAAGTCCTTTTCTGAAGAGCTGCAGATAGAATATGACTTCCTGATCGATTCTCTCGATGAGGATGAGCGATCGCGTTATGAGCGAGAAGAATCTCATCGACTCATACTGGTCAATACTCCGGTTATCAATGCTGCGGAAAAAGAAAACCAAGCTGTATACACGACGGTACCGGTGGGCATTGTTCTCACGGACAATCACATCATTACTATCTCGGCAGTAGAAAATCCAGTGTTTAAGGTCTTCTTCGAAAATCGACTGAAGAACTTCGATCCCAGCAAACATGAGCTCTTTCTTCTTCAACTTTTTGAGCAAGTGGTTTTTCGCTTTCTGGCTTGTCTTAAGAAACTCAATCTGAAACGCAACCTGATCGAGGAAGAGCTCTACAATTCCAGTCGAACCGCAGATCTCAAAGAATTGCTGCAGATTGAGAAAAGTCTGGTCTATTTTGTCAATTCACTAAGCTCTAATGAGCTGCTCAAGCTGAAGATGAAACGTACGGACTTGTTGGCGATACGGGACAATGAAGATATGACAGATCTCTTTGAGGATGTGATTATCGACAATGGACAGGCGCTGGAAATGGCCAATGTTCATGCGAATATTCTGAGTAGTACGATGGAATCATATGCCGCCATCATCAGCAACAATCTGAACAATGTCATTCAGCAACTCACGCTTGTGACGATTATATTGATGGTGCCAACCCTCGTTGCATCTTACTATGGCATGAACTTCGATTGGCTACCGCTCAAAGAAAGTCCCTACGGATTTGTCGGAGTTATTTTCATCTCCATTATACTAAGCCTCATTCTAGCTTGGTTCTTTCGGCGCAGGAAACTTTTTTAGAGCTCCTTTCACAATCTGCACTTCTTTACCGATCGAGGTAATCCCGACCCAATCATAGATCTTGCTGATCACCAGCTACCACCCGGTCTCACTCTTCAAAAGATGTTGACGAATAATCCAGCATTATTTTGTCCACAATACCGACATGTGGAAAATTATATATATCTTAGTCACTCGAAGCGAGCTCATACACATTAGAATTATTCCTTATTTAATGATTATCAACAAATTATCTTTTTTACTAACATATTGTTAATAACTATTGATGGTGAGCAGAGGTATTTTCTCTAGTTTCGATCTCATATTTAATATAGATGTTTTCTTTTATACGTCTATAAAATGGTAAAAGACTGATACGTAGATCTCTGATCCTGAGATCTTAAAGTATTCAGAAAAAGATTATATAAAGAAAGACTTATATGTTGACAAGCAGTCAGTCTGGATTCGAACCCCTTCGAATGAACTGTAGTAGACTCAAAGTCAACAACTTAAAATGGACAACCGTATGAATGAACAAACAGAACCTATCCTGATCGAAAACCCAAATCGATTTGTACTTTTTCCAATCGAGCACAATGACATCTGGGCATTTTATAAGAAACAAGAAGCTTGCTTCTGGACCGCCGAAGAGATCGACCTCAGCCAGGATCTGATCGATTGGGACCAGAAGCTCAACGACAACGAACGACATTTCGTGAAGCATGTGCTGGCCTTTTTTGCAGCTAGCGATGGCATCGTGAATGAAAATCTAGCAGAAAATTTTCTTTCTGAAGTACAGTATACGGAAGCAAAGTTCTTCTATGGTTTTCAGATCATGATGGAAAACATCCATTCTGAAACCTACTCTTTGCTGATTGATACATATATAAAGGACAACGAGGAAAAGGACTTTTGCCTCAATGCAATCGACACGATGCCATGCGTGAAGAAGAAAGCCGACTGGGCCATGCGTTGGATCGAAAATGGATCGTATGCCGAACGCATCATTGCCTTTGCCGCAGTCGAAGGGATCTTCTTTTCGGGATCATTCTGTTCGATCTTTTGGCTGAAGAAGCGAGGCTTGATGCCTGGATTGTGCTTTTCCAATGAGCTGATCTCACGTGATGAAGGAATGCATTGTGATTTTGCCTGCTTGCTCTACAACCGGCACTTGAAGTATAAAATGCCGGAGGAGATGGTGACGGAGATTATTGCCGATTCCGTTGAGATTGAAAAGGAATTTGTTTCCGATGCATTGCCCGTAAACCTGATCGGGATGAATTCTGAACTCATGTGCCAGTACATTGAGTTTTGTGCTGATCGTCTGCTGGTTGCTCTGG
>CAJQNM010000182.1 GCA_905479665.1 uncultured Saprospiraceae bacterium | reverse complement strand
AAGGCCAGGTCAGTAAGAGGAATGCGATTCCGATAGTCTAGGATCGGGGTTATGGAGAAACGCGAGGTCTAGTGAGATGCATCGCAAAATATGTGCAACCTGGCAAACTCACGAAGCAATATATTTGAGAAAGCATCTTCTGCTTGTACTCCTATCCTATGTGCAGGCATTCTACGATGGAAATAAACGTACTGCTAGAAATCGTCTGCAATGCTCTTCTCATCAAAGAATCTCCCGACATTCAGATAGTGAGGATCTGGGTATTTTTCCAAAACCAGAAAACCCCTGTCCTATTCTCCTTTTCTCAATTGTCATTGGGGTGTAATCATTTTTTATCAAAAATAACTTGAGATGGATATCACACACAAATTAACGATTAAGGCAGACGCAACCACTATCTATAAAGCTGTAGCAACGGAGAAAGGCATTCAAGGCTGGTGGTCAAAGAACAGCTCGGTGGGAGAAACGGAAGGGGCAAAGTCTTTGCTTAAATTTGTCAAAGAAGGGACTCCGATTGATATGGGATTTGTCACATTGGCGCTGCAGCACAATCAAAAGGTAGTATGGGAATGCCACTCCATGCCAAATCCGGCTTGGATTGGAACCCAGATTATAACGGAGATTCACGAAACTGCCGAAGGTTGTGATGTTGTTTTCTCACATGCAGGGTTTGACTTAAAATGGAAAGGACAAGATCCATTTGAGCAAACCAAAGGAACTTGGCAGCATTTTACTCAGAGCCTGGTATCTTACTGCGAAACAGGATCTGGACAACCTTGGTAGAGGCATCACAATCAAAAAAATATCTTGAGACTTTAGGTAAGATACAATGAGCAAGCAAAGAAAATCTATAGGCTGGGTAGTAACAATACTAGCCGTCCTGATGCCAACCTGGGGAGTAATCGGTAAATTTACGAATTCGGAAATGCAGGGGCACATGACATCCTTAGGATATGGCGATTGGTTAAATACGATCGCAATTGGTGAATTAATTGCGGTGGTATTATTCATTCTCCCCAAAACTGGTAAGATTGGAATATTATTGATGAGCGCCTTAATGGGCGGAGCAATCGCCGCTCACATGGGGCACAACGAAACATTTACCATGCAAAGCATGGTTCTTATTCTGTCCTGGACTGCTGCCTTTATCAGGTATCCCGAATTATCGATTGCTAAAGTCGAAAATTAAAAGACTATGAGAGAATATTTATTAATTCTAAAGGGTGATGGTATGAAGAATTTATCCCCGAGTGAACTGCAAGGGATGTTTCAGGATTACCAATCTTGGGTAGAAAAATTGGGAGAAAAATATCTCGGTGGACAAAGGCTAGAAGAAAATGGAGCCTTACTGAAGTCCCAGGAGGCAGAGATTCTGACCGATGGACCCTTTTTAGAGGCAAAGGAAATTATTGCAGGATATTTTCTGATTCAAGCAGAAAGTTTAGAAGATGCCATTCAGATTGGCAAATCTTCACCTCATTTAGGATTGTATCAAATTGAAGTCAGGCCATTGGTTTGGCCTAAGATGAAATAAATTTGGTGGAGAATAATGTGCATCTCATCGACCAACTCTTTCGCACAGAGTATGGAAAATTAGTGTCGACATTGACTCGACTTTTTGGCACAGCTCATATACAACTGGCTGAAGATGTTGTTCAGGATGCACTTATCGCTGCCTTAGATAAGTGGTCGGTAGAGGGTATTCCCAAAAATCCTTCTGCCTGGCTGATGCAGGTCGCAAAAAGAAAAGCACTGAATGAACTAAAGCGCAACCAGATGATGCTCGGCCATGAGTTAGGTATCGCAAATTCACAAAATGATCTTGATCAAATTGGCACCGTATTTATGCCTAACGAAATTGAAGACAGCCAACTGCGAATGATCTTTACCTGCTGTCATCCAGCTCTAAATACGGAATCCCAGATCGCATTGACTTTGAAAACCCTTTGTGGATTTGGCATCCAAGAGGTTGCCAATGCCCTTTTGTCTTCAAAGAGCACTATTAATAAAAGACTATTTCGAGCCAAAGAAGCACTCCGTAAAATGAATGCGCCCTTCACCATTCCCAGTGGAGCTGAATTAAATTCCAGATTACAAAGCGTAACCACTACCCTATATCTCCTTTTTAACGAAGGCTACAATGCGAGTTCTGGAGACAACATTATTCAAAAGGAATTCTGCTTGGAGGCTCTACGGCTTTGCAAGCTCTTGGAAAAAAGATTTACCAAAAACCCAGAAATAAGAGCTTTGCTAGCACTCATGTGTTTTCATGTCTCCAGGTTTGATGCTCGTCTGGACACGCAAGGTGGCATAATCATCTTTGAAGAACAAGACCGCTCCCTTTGGAATAAAAAACTCATTCAAAAGGGAATGCAATACCTACAGGCGTCCATGAATGAAACGAAACTTACTTCATATCATCTGGAAGCGGGCATCGCTGGACAGCACTGCATCGCGGAGAGTTTTGAAAAAACAGATTGGAAAAGCATCTATGCCAATTATCAGCTACTGGAAAAATTAAAACCCAGTCCCATCATCAGATTGAACCTAGCGATCATCCAAAGCAAATTGACTGGATTGGAATCCTCCTTAGCGCTACTAGGAGATTTGGAGAGCAGTGATGTACTAAATAACTATCACTTATTGCCAGCTACACAAGGAATTTTCTTGCTAAAATTGGGCCAAGAGGAATTGGGAAAGTCCTATCTACAAAAGGCACTCAAAATGGCGACATCTAAACGAGAGCGTGATTACATCAAATCGCTGATCCATTAGTTCGCTTGGACCTTCATTCTCTTTTTCTCTAGGTAGGCCCGCTCATGATCGTTGACCACCAGATCCAATGCGCTGTCGTAATGCGCAATGGCCGATAGCGTATTGCCAGCCAGCTTCTCCAACTCCGCAAGGCAACCGTAGTAGAGGTAGGCGCGCTGCCCGAGTTCAGCAGGATCTACTGTATCGAGGATCTCTGCAGAAGACTTAAGATCGTCCATCTGCATGTTGACCACGGCCATGTTCAACAGGTTGAATGGAGAAGGCTCCACCGACTGGAGCCGCTCATACCACATTAATATCTGGCTCCAATTGGTCTGTTCAAAAGTCCGTGCACGCAAGTGTTCGGAAGCGATGGCGGCTTCATAATGATAGGTGGTAAACTCATCGGTCTCTGCTACGGCTTCATTCATCATGCGATTGCCGAGCACGATGAGTGGCCAGTACCACTTGCTCCTATCTTGGAGCCGCAGATCGATGATCTCATGGCTGTCATCCACCTTGCTATCGAGCCGAGCTGAGTGGAAGCACATCAGAGCAAAGAGTGCTTTGACATCGCTCTGGGCGATGCATTTCTTGTCCACCAGCATCGTGCAGAGTCGCATGGCCTCGGCACAAAGATCCTTACGGACGAGCATCTCTTTCTTGGCCGAATGGAATCCTTCGTTGAATATGAGATAGATCACCTCCAGTACGCGGTCCAATCGGCTGCGGAGATCTGCGCCGCTGGGGATCTCGAATCGGAGGTCTTGCTCAGCGATGGACTTTCGCGCACGCATAAGACGCTTTTTGATCGTCTCTTCCTTGATCAATAGGGCTGAGGCGATCTCTTTCTGGGAAAATCCGGCAATGGTCTTGAGGGCAAAAGAGATCTGGTCTCTCGGATCCAAGGCTGGGTGGCAGGCGGTGAAGATCATGCGTAGCTGACTGTCCGCGATCTCGTCATCCAAGAAGAGCTCGTTGAGAGCGATAGAAGCAGGGCCGCTCTCAGAGAATTGCGCACGTTCCTTCTCTGACTTCAACTGACGGAAAAGGTCTATCGTCCTATTTTTGGCAGCCTTGGTGAGCCATGCCTCTGGATTTTCCGGGATCT
>CAJQNM010000181.1 GCA_905479665.1 uncultured Saprospiraceae bacterium | reverse complement strand
AGATAGTGAAGACGCTCACCATCAAATCGGACCAGATCACCAGTGCGATAGAGCGTCTTGCGAGAGAGGTTGTCATCTTCCAGAAATTTATCAGCACTGAGTTGGGGGTCTCCCCAGTATCCAGTAGCAAGGCCAGCTCCTGAGAGATAGAGCTCGCCGATCACTCCGACCGGTACTCTTTTCCGATGCGAATCCAGGATATGAACTTCCATGTTTTGAATCGGACGCCCGATGGGTACACTACCCGCGCTCAAATCTTCAGTATACTTTTCAACAATGCATCCCACCGTGGCCTCAGTGGGCCCGTATTCATTATAGATTGTGAGGCTCGCTCGTTCGTGCTGAATGGTTTGTGCCAGCGTGGCTTTAAAGTCCTCACCACCCACAATCATGACGCGAAGATTTGATGCGCCAGAGAGGTGGTCACGTACTAGATTTAGATGCGATGGTGTGAGTTTTATCGTATTGACCGCATTGTCCTTGATCACATCTATGACCGCTAGATCTGGACCCTGGTTAGATTCAGGATAGATGTGCATGGTGCCTCCACTGGCCAGTGGCAAGAACAGAGAGGTGATGGTCAGATCAAAACCCACTGATGTGCAAAGGGGCATTTCGCAGCGGTCTTCAATCAGGTAGCTATCCAGGCACCAATCGAGGTAGTTGTCAAGAGCCCCATGGCTGATCTGCACTCCCTTTGGCTGTCCGGTCGAGCCCGATGTGTAAAGCAAGTAGGCGATGTCAGTGCTGTGAGGCAGATGATGCTCCCTGCTGGGAGACGTAGGTAGGTTCGCCCACTTTTCCTTTGTCCAGATCTGCACGGAGTGCAGGTCCGGTTGTTTAATCTTGTGAACTAATGCTTCCTCGCTAAGTACGAGTTTCAAGTCAGCATCCTTGATGATCACTCGTGCACGTCCTCCCGGAACGGATGCACTGATCGGCACAAAACTTGCTCCGCAGTGAAGACAAGCAAGGACCCCAATCACGAACTCTGGCGATCTATAGAGGTACAATCCAACACGGTCTCCTTTGGAGATCCCTCCTTCTTTCAGGCGGTCTGACAGCGTTTTGACCTCAATCTCCAACTGGTCATAACTTATCGTATTCCCACCCATGCGCAGTGCCGGGCCAGAGGCCGTGGCACGATTGAATATGCGGGCCGTAAGCGGTTCAAAAGAAGATTCCTTGGCCGTATCATTGAGCTGAGCTAACATTTGCAGCTCTTCACTCGTGCAGAGCTCTACCTGAGCTATTGGCTGAGAGCGATCTTGAATGAATGCGTCCAAGAGGCTAAGGAAATGCTGCGGCACACGATTTTGTGCACTGCTGTCAAATACTCGATCATTCAGATCAAATTGCAATTGCATTTCGCCATCCTGGTTGAAATCCATGACATGCAGTCGTATGGCATGCCGTGGATCCGTATGCCCGGAATGAATCCAAGTACTGGTCGTGGGCATGTCGCAAAATGGTCCGAAATCTGCATGAATGAAATTTAGTACCACGTTGAATCCTGAACTTAGCATCGCGGAAGTTTGACCTGGCGCAGCATTTTTCAGATAGAGCATAGACTCTGCTCGTACTTTCTGAAAAAGTGAACCCCAAGTTTCATGCTCCTCAATCAGCACTTGCAACGGATAGAGCTCAATAAAAACACCAATGGTCCGCTTCAAATCGGGCGACGTCCGACTGTGCGAAAGAGCACCTATACTGATTTCTCTATCTCCGCTTACACGATAGATCAATCCCAACAAAACCGTGCAGATGACTTGAAATAGGGCAAGGTCTTGATTCCACGCCCGAATGTCTGGCTCTGCGCAAAGAGCTTTCAGAGTCTTGGTACGCAGCGTGCCGAGAAGACTGCCTACTCGGGTGGAGGCAGATGTTGTACTGCCATCCTTATGCCCATAGAGTTTAGGTAGTGCCTGAGGTTTAGAGCGCTCTACCCAATGAGGGTTGATCGATTGCCGACCTTGATTTTCAATTGGGAGATAATCGGCAAATTGTGGCAATTGTTCGGTCGCGGTATTTGAGTTTTGATACAATTCAGCCATGCGGCCAAATTGCACGGTGACACTCCAGGCATCCGTAATCAGATGATGTTGATTGAGGTACCAGACGAATTTTCCCTCAGAGAGTTTAATCAGTACCGCATCAAAAAGGCACTCTTGCAAATCAAAGCGCTCCTGGGTTCGCTTTACGGCCCAGTTATCGAGACCGGTGACACCGGGTTTACGACTCCAATCGAGATAAGCTAGGGGAGCGGCAAGCTCCTCCTTGATCATCTGCCTTGGTATGCCCTCATCTTCAAGCATGACTGTACGCATGGCATCGCTTTCTGCCACCAAGCGATTGAAAGCCAGGGCAAATTGACTAGGGTCTAGGGGGCCCTTGATCTCAAAAAGAAAAGCCATGTTGTACAGAGGCGAATCTGGATCCAGTTGCTGGCCAGTCCACATGAGCAACTGGCTCTGAGTCAGTGGGCGTTCTGTGGTTTGTTTTCTACTCACCAGTCGATTTCTTTATGTAATTTTCGATCGCTTCAACAGTCATGAAGTTTTCGATGACCATATCACCCGGTGGAACAGTAAAGCCATATTCCGATTCAATGAAGCCAATAAATTTCATCATGCCCATAGAGTCTACGAGACCAGTACCCAGTAGATCGTCTGCTGGAGCGATGTCCGCGTTTTCGTCACCGAGGATCTCATTTTTGAGGTA
Source organism: uncultured Saprospiraceae bacterium (assembly GCA_905479665.1). Lineage (GTDB taxonomy): Bacteria > Bacteroidota > Bacteroidia > Chitinophagales > Saprospiraceae > CAJQNM01. Next base: position 45 of record CAJQNM010000181.1, on the reverse strand, counting down.
GTGTATCAGCACGTTACTCATCTCGTTATATCGTTTTCAGTCTGG
>CAJQNM010000180.1 GCA_905479665.1 uncultured Saprospiraceae bacterium | reverse complement strand
GGCGAATGAATCCGCTGGTGTCTCCTGCACATTTTGGGGCCTCGCTGATCACATCCAATTGTATAGGAGGATCGGAGATGTGGTGCAAATTTAGAGTAACTAGGCTGTCACAGTTTTTAGATGATACTAGATTTGCTTCGTATTGACCTGGAGCAGTGATGAAGTCTCCAGCAAATGGATAGGCCATCCCAGCACATATAGTATCCACAATCTCGTAGCGCAGTGGCAAGACTTCTATCTCAATCTCATCAGCAATCGTGCGACATTTGAAATTTTGCAAATTCATTTCATTGGGAGCGGTGAGGTAACGATAGCGGTAGTTGCCAGGCTGGAAATTAGTATGAACAATGTGCTGGTCCATCTCATCGGTTAAATCGATCCAAGAACTGCCGTCTATGCTGGATTGCCAAAGCAGATGAAAGCTAATGTTTCCGAGATCAGCGGTGATGGTGAGTGGATTGTTGTCTTCTTCACACAAAAATATTGTTTGATCAGCATCGATTCCGATAAAATTACTTGGGCCACAAGCCCGAAATGAAATATTATCAATAGCAAGGTCATTCCCGAATCCGCCGGGAGCATTATTGCGTAAAGAAAGTTTTATTTCACTTGCCCCGGGATCGGTGCGAAACGTAAACCCATAGGTGTTCCATTCTTCTGATTGAGCAATCGATCCTGTCGAAAACACAACCTGATCACCCAGTAAAAAGTCTACTTGTGGCAGGGTATGATTTGTTGTAGGAGTACGGATTAGGTTGATTACATCAGCACTAAACTCATACAAGGTATTTCCGCAAAGATTGTCTACGGTTTCTTCGTAGAAAAAGCCGGGATCTAGACTGGCATTCACCACCAGCATGTACCCATTCGGGTCGGAACTATTGTCTCCTATACCCAGCCATGTGGGATACAGGGCTGACCAAGCGGCCGTGTTGTTGGTGATCACATAAGAGCCGTCTTGTGGTGGTCCGGTGCGGACATATGAGTAGCCTGGAGCGATTTGAGGATCTTGGTTCGGGATATTTTGTGTCCCTGAGCCGAAGTCTCCCTGGCTGAAGATATTTTCACCAAGATTCCCTTCACATTGTTGTGCGAGCATCTGCCATGGTAGCGTAAGAATGATGAGAAGTGAAAAATACTTCATGGATTTCAAAGATGCATCATAATTTAGATCTGCTCAAGAAATGAATTGTGCGCTGCAGGAGGTTGGTTATTTTTGTAGCATGAAGCGTGCTGTAGTACTATTTAGTGGGGGGCAAGATTCGACGACGTGTCTATATTGGGCTTTGACTCAGTTTGATGAGGTGCAGGCCATCGGCTTTGACTATGGGCAGCGGCATCGGGAAGAACTAGATCAAGCTGCTCAGATTGCAAAACTCGCCAATGTCAAGTATACGATCTTATCCCTACGGGGATTGCTCTCAGGGTCTTCGCTTACGGACCATGAGCTTGCCGTCGATGAGCCTCATGCGCAAGCTCCGGAGCTACCTTCTACCTTTACTCCCGGCAGAAATCTGCTTTTTCTTTCTGCTGCTGGAAGCTATGCCTACACGCAGGAGTCATATGATTTGGTCATAGGCTGTTGTCAAACTGACTTTTCGGGGTATCCCGATTGCCGCCAGATCTTTTTAGAAAGCACCAAGACTACTCTTGGTCTGGCTATGGATTGTGATTTCCGCATTCATGCACCACTTATGTACCTCACGAAAGCTGAAACCTGGCGTCTTGCAGCAGAGCTGTCTTCTGATGGGGTTGATGTCCTCGAAATCGTCCGGACCTTAACACTCACTGACTACAATGGGTCTCGGGAAGAGAACGAGTGGGGCATGGGCAGACTGGACAACGCCGCCAGCAGATTGCGGGCCAAAGGCTATTTTGAAGAAAAAGAACAAGGGTGGCTGACCTAATTTCAGTTTGCGAAGTCTTCTATAGCATTCAGGGCGAGGGCATGACGATGGGCCGGCCGAGTGTCTTCTTGCGCCTGGCTGGTTGTAATTTGCTTTGCGGAGGACCAGGGACGCAGCACGATGGGGCGCTTCACAACGGAGCAACCTGGCGCTGCGATACCATTGAGCTCTGGATGAAGGGTCTAGCGATGGATTGCCGGGAGGTGTTCACGTCGGAGCAACTTGCATTTTTGCGCAAGGGTGCCCATCTCGTAATCACTGGCGGAGAGCCTCTATTGCAGCAGAATCAGATTCAAAATGTGATCAACTTTTTGGCATCGCAGGACATACGGCCATACATCGAGGTCGAGACCAATGGCACGATCGCTTCGGAGTTGGATTTGGATCAATACAACATTTCACCTAAGCTGAGAAATAGTGGGGTAAAGCGTGCCGATCGCTACAAGCCAGAGATTTTGCTGGGGCTCAGCGAAAACCACTGCCAGTTTAAGTTTGTCATTTCTTCTGAGACGGACTGGCAGGAAATAGAGAAGGACTTCGCTTTTATTCCACCCAATCAGATATGGCTTATGCCAGCTGGCGAGAGTCAAACTCAGCTGGCAGCTACTCGACCTGTAGTCGTCGAGCTGGCGAAAGCGCACGGGGTGAATTATTCTGAACGACTGCAGATTGTGGTTTGGGATAGGAAGACTGGTGTGTGATACATATTCATCAACTTCCCCTAAGAGTCCCACTATCAATGAGAATGGAAACGATTTGCGTACTCAGGTTTCATGGTTAAAATGCGCGAATAGCCCTGATTGGAAAGACGAGGTCCTTCTTACCGGTACCCTGAAAGCCATCGCCAAAGAACTGAGCGTGCGCATCGAAGGTATTTGACTCCGTAGAACTCCAGTAGTTGTTACTAACAAAAGCACTCCCGCCAACCGACAGTGCGGTGCTGTCGATGATAGTCTTACTACCATACATCTTGTCAAGTTCTACTTTTGAGGGAAGATACCAGTCTCCATAATCACCCCTTACCAAATCAGCGCACGAAAGAGCAGCAAAACTTGCTGGAAAGGTGTCGCTGGATTGTTGTGCTATGATCAGCATCGTGTTCATGATTCCTGCTTTGACACCATCTCCACTGGCATTGGTTAATTTGTCAACACCATTGCGCCAGGTAATCCCTGCACTGGCATCAGCAGTATCGCATACAAGGCCATGTTCGCCACTTTCATCGACCCAAAAGACGATACCTCCTTGAGCAAAATCGCCGACTTTGTATTGGCGTAGGGCAAGCGTACCATCGGATTGTCTCACTACATTGGTGGATACATCTGTCACCGTGTCCATTACCGATATCTTTGCTTTACCTTCTAC
>CAJQNM010000179.1 GCA_905479665.1 uncultured Saprospiraceae bacterium | reverse complement strand
ACTTTGCAGCATAGGTTATGTACCATCTGGAGGTCTTCAATGAATTTTGAGATCTTAGCACAAAGATGGAGGCAATGAAGAAAAAAATTGTTCTATACAACCCGACAGCTGTCTTCTTTGATATGCCTCTAGCTCTTATTGCGATCGGCTCTCAAATTGATCCTTCCAAGTATGAAGTCCAGATTATTGATGCAAGAATTCAGAGAGATGCACATGCGCGTGTTCTCGAGGCTTGTGAGAATGCAATTTGCTTTGGTGCAACAGTGCTGACAGGAAGCCCAATAAGTGATGCACTAATGGTATCGCAAAAAGTCAAAAGTAAATACCCGAAACTTCCGATCGTCTGGGGAGGTTGGCATCCATCCCTCTTCGCCACCCAAATCTTAGAGGAGACTAAAGCCGTCGACATTTGCGTAAAGAGTCAAGGTGAAGAGACTTTTTGTGAACTAATCGAACACTTTGAAGGGCATCTCGATCTTGCTCAAATTCAGGGCATTGCTTATCGCGATAGTTTCGGATTTGTTCAATCAACAGGTAAGCGGCACCTCAAAGACATGAATGAATTACGAGCGTCTGACTACTCATTGATTGATGTGGAAGAATACTTCCAAAAGAAAAATCAGCGCCAATTTGACTATATATCCTCGGCAGGTTGTCGCTTCCGCTGCACTTTTTGTGCAGATCCATTTGTCTATGAGCGCGGATGGACTGGAATCGATCCAGAGCGAATGGGCCAGGAATTTTCCTATTGGAAGAAGAAGTATCAATTTGATGATATAAATTTTCAGGACGAGACCTTTTTCACCAAACGAAAGAGGGTCGAGCAAATCGCTCAGGAGTTGATTGACCGCCAAGTCAACTCGTCTTGGGCCGCCACCCTTCGAGGGGACCAGGGAAATCGAATGTCTGAAGAGAACTTCGACCATGTTAAAAGCTCGGGGCTCCGAAGAGTATTAGTCGGTGTAGAGTCTGGATCTCAAGAGATGATGGACTGGCTGAAGAAAGATATTAAGATCGAACACATCTGGAATACGGCCCGGAAATGTGCTGAACGAGATATAGCAGTCATCTTCCCCTTTATTGTTGGCTTTCCGGGTGAGACCGATAAAAGTGTTAAGCACTCATTAGATCTAGCGCAAAAACTCAATGCACTTCATCTGGAAAATACCACCCCAATTTTTTACTTCAAACCCTATCCAGGATCTAAGATCACAACTGATGTGGTCGCTCAGGGCCACCAACTTCCCGAATTGTTGCAGGAATGGGCAAATTTTGACTTTGTTGGCTCAGTCGGACCTTGGGTGAGTGCTGAAAAATTCCAAATGATCGAGCGCTTTAAATTTTACAACAAAATGGCCTGGCGTAAGCATAAGCTTTCGACACGACCTCTGCAAGTTATCTCACGCTGGCGTCTCCGCCGATCATTTCTAGATCTGCCTATTGAAAAATATTTGGTCGAAAAACTATCCCCTCAGCAAAGTCTTAGCTAAAACTCAATTTGAGTACTTCACTAGATTAGCGACCAAAGCCACTGCAGCAGCGCGAACAAGCCGGCAACAATCCGCCTGCCTGGTCAAGATCCTTGCGGAAACGCCTCAGCAGCTCAGAATTCCAAATTTCCTTCAAACTGTTATCGTGTAGATTGCCAACTTTCAAATTATAACAGCGGCCATGTGCAGGTATCACATCACCGTTTGATTTAATCATGAGATTACTGAAGACGTCATTACACCGCTTTCCAAATAGTACTTCCGGATGATGGTAGAAAACATCCAGGCCCTCACGGGTAGCTACCTCGGGAGAAAAAGTAATTGGGAAGGGCATTCTACGTGCCTTAATTTCCTTCATTTCTGACCATAGCCGGTCCAAATCCATTGCCGCAAGGTTTATCTCTTCCATATTAGACGGAGTAGCATGGTAGCGCTCACCATAGATTTCATTGTGCACATTAGCAACAGCAGCCGAAGTATAGTTCGTCTGCATAAATCCAATCTGCTGGAGTGGTATATTTTCGAAATAATCAAGAAATTCCTGGAGGTGTCCAATATTCCATTCGGTGATCACACAATAGACCGATATCGCTGGTCGCACATCGTGCTGGAGCAAATAGCGAATCCCTTCCAATGCCTTTTCAAAACTACTTTTATGTCCTCGAATATAATTATGAATGTCGGGAGGACCGTCGAGAGAGATATTCACTTCATTGAGTCCATGTTCGATCAATACATCGGCATACCTCTTTAGATTCAATGCATTGGTCGTAATCGACGTGAAAATATTCTTCTTCTTAGCATAAGCCAGTGATGATGCTAGATGTGGATAAATGAGGGGCTCTGTAAATGCGTAACCTATCCGAGTTGAAGGAAATGTAGCTGAGACATCATCCATGACCCGAAAGATGAGTTCCTCTGGCATATTGAGGGGACGAGACCCCATCAGGTTCTGAAAAAAGTTGCTCTTATTGTAGTCTACACCTACGTCACACATCTTGCAATGGAGGTTGCAAATATTATTGACCCCTAAAACCAACCATTTGGGAGCATAGAAAAGATGCTTCGGATAGATCCGGGCATTGAGGGAACGGGCCTTAGTTAAGATTCTCATAGAGTGAAAAGTATTTATTTACGGTCTGCGACACCGGAACTAGCATTATTGCTTGACGCTTGACAGAATCAGCCAAACTCTTAACTATGGCCTGGACAAACTCATCCTCTGTAGAGGCTATCCTCCAGTATGGTGCAGAGTGAGCCATGCCCACCTTGCTCGAAACAATCTGCATGCCACGCGAGAGTGCTTCGAGAAAAACATAGCCCTGAGATTCGAATTGGGATGTATGCACCAAAGTCTTGGATTGCTCCATTAGATTAAGCACTTCTTTATTTTCGCACAAGCCCCAGAGCACACATTGCTCCTGTATGCCTAATTGATCAATTTTCTCTTGAAATCGGCCCCCGCTGTAATCTTCCCCCACGATATTTACTGTGAGATCTGGTCGTATTTGCACAAGCCCACATATGATTTCCAGGAATTTATCGAGTTCCTTTATCTGTGAGAGGAATCCTACAAATAAGATATCATACTGTCGCCGAGATCTTATCTCCTCTTCACAAGG
>CAJQNM010000178.1 GCA_905479665.1 uncultured Saprospiraceae bacterium | reverse complement strand
GATAGAGTGGAGTGAGCCATCGCTTCCTGCAGCATTGGAAATAGACGGCCTCATGGAAGGTGTTTATTCGGTTCTGATCAGCGATGCCGGATGCACGATCAGAGATACTTTTGCCGTCGAAGTCGAATCGATGATTGTGCCAGACTTTAGTGCCAGCCGAGATATTTGCCAAGCCAATTCCCCTTTCGTGTTTGAATTTGATGGCCTTTCTGGAGGAGGGACATCCCTTTCGATCACCTTGGCCAATGAAGAAATAGCAGCCGGATTTCGAGATACCTTGACTGCGGGTGATTACCTGTTTTCGGTGACTGACGATCGAGGATGCAGTTTTGATTCTTTGATCGTTGTGGCAGAAGGTGGAGAAGGTGAGTACATCAGCTTGACTCCAGACCCACAAATATTACTCGGCAACAGTGTCGAATTAGTCGGTAGGGTAAATGGAGATTCAAATGCGGTGACCCCGCAGTGGCGCATTGGTGATACGGTGCTTTGTAGCGGATGCTGGAGTATCGAGGTGGCACCTCAAGAGACACGAATTTTTGAATTTGCAGTCACTGGAGATGGCTGTACGGTGTCTGATCTAGTCACCGTATTTGTCGATCGGCGAGATCTGTTCTTTGTACCCAATGCATTCACCTTAAATGGAGATGGTGTCAACGATCGCTTTATTGTCCATGATGGACGTGGGCTGGTGCGAGAAATTAAGTTTCTAAAAGTTTACGATCGTTCGGGACGGGAGGTTTATTTCCGGGATAATTTTCCAGCAAATCTTGAGTTGGACGATTTTGCCGATCGATTTGATGATTTTATCACGCCGGCGGTATTTATGTATCTACTTGAAGTGGAATTATTTGATGGCGAGGTGCAAACCTTAACGGGTGATTTTTCATTACTCAGGTAGTGATCTGTGTAGCAGGCCCTGTATATATGTCTAATTCATGGCGCCCAGACAGACCAGGTAGGTTTTGAAATTTCGATTTTTCCGTGGCTCCAAGACCATTTCGCCATATGGTGTAAAATAGTGGTGCTCGTTAAATTGTCTACGCAGATGTGAGAGCCACGCTTCGTCGGTAAATATTTGTCCCGACCACTCTAACTCGGTACGAAGTTCATCAGACATCTCCCAAAAATTTGACTCAGATAGATGATATGAATCGGCGTCCTTGATGACTTGTTCGAGTACATTGTTGGGCGTATGCATGCGCATTGTAGCCATGATGAGTGCATTGACCCGAGTCAGATACTTCGTCGGGTAGCCGCAATCGACCAGGAAACGGGTTGCGAGATTCCGGCTACACCGCTCATGATCTTCGGGTGCATCCATGTACCCAGTATCGTGAAACCATGCAGCGAGCTCCAGAATTTCCACCTCCTTCGGGCTAAGGTGCATGGACAAGCTAATTTCATGGCACGCATTCACGACTTGCACCGTATGTTTAATATTGTGAAAATAGAGGTGTCTATTGGTTGACGAGGTAAAGAAGTTGGTGACAAAATCGCTGGCCCGGGTCGCGACATCTAGATTGGGAGTAAATATCATTTGTTGGGGTTCATTTATACTTAGACGCGGCTGCCCATCCCGATCCACAGAAAATAGTTCTTAAATGATGTTTATTTTTTTTTCGATTTCCCATGGCCCTCCGATCCCGCGATCGAAGTGCCTCTTCCGACAAAATCGAAAATCAATCACTTTGAGCCTCGTTCCAGATCTTTCCGGACGTAGCCGTAGGTGATCATCCCTGCACGAGTTGCGCCAGATACATGCGGATCGTCTGCTCAAAACCGTGATACATGGCATCGCAAATCAGGGCATGCCCGATCGAAACCTCCTCCAGCCCTGGAACATTTTCAGCGTAGAAACGCAAATTTTGCAAACTGAGATCGTGGCCGGCATTGATGCCTAATCCAACTTCGCGGGCGGCTATTGCAGTCTCTGTGTGAGACATGACGGCAGCTTCCCGGTCCCTTTCGTACTCGTTAGCGTACTTGCCAGTATACAGTTCGACACGATCTGCTCCGGCTCGCTTGGCACCTTCGACAAGTTCGGGCAGTGGATCCAAAAAGAGGCTGACTCGAATATTATGCTCGTGCAGACGTGAGATCACTTCTTCAAGAAATGTTTGTTCTCGATCGGTATGCCATCCAGTGTCGGAGGTGAGCGCATCTGGTGGATCAGGAACCAGTGTGCATTGAGTCGGGCGGACCGCACACACGGCTGCGAGAAATCGCTCTGAAGGATATCCCTCAATATTAAATTCCGTGGCAACGACTTTTTTGAGTGGTTCAAGATCGTCATAACGTGCATGCCGCTCGTCTGGTCGTGGGTGGACCGTAATGCCCTGTGCACCAAATCGTTCACAGTCCTGCGCTACTTGGAGTAAGTTGGGAAAATTAGCTCCCCGGCTATTGCGCACCAGAGCGACCTTGTTAAGATTTACGCTGAGTCGTACCATGACGCAAAGGTCTTGAAAAAAAGGAAGTGTAGTGGTTGAAGTTAGGAGCAATATTTGGCCAGAAAAGACAGGCTCTTTTTTTCAGCATAGCTGTGACGCTGTCCTGGATACCAGAAGCCGACATGTCCTCCCTTCAGAGGAGTATGGAGATGTACGTGACCATTTTTTTCGCCAAGCTCGATGGGATATGAAGGAGGCCGAAGAAAAGGATCATTTAGTGCATTGATGATGAGTGCAGGCTTATGGATACCGGATAAAAAATTATTGGCCGAACCCTGTTCGTAATATTCGTATGCACTTTCAAACGAATTAATAATCGTGGTAAACGTACCGTCAAACTCTGCCCAGGTCTTACAAGAACCAAGCTTATGCATAGGCAATACACCCGGGTACTGCTCCGCTTTTTGTTTCAATTTCTTACGCAACGACAGTCTAAAACGTAGAGAGTACAATTGGTTTTGCCACTCATCAAGAGCAGCCGCCGAGCTCGCCAGGTGCCCAGGCACAGAAATAGCAGCCCCCCCAACTATCCAATCAGGTATTTGTGGAGTGGTGCCCAAGTATTTGAGAATGACATTACCACCCAGGCTGAAACCAATAAGTGCAACATGAGTATAATCCATCTTGCCTACGATCTCATTGATCACGTAGTCGAGGTCGCCTGTCTCTCCATGATGGTACATGTGCAGCGTTTTGTTTATCTCCCCACTGCACGAACGAAAATTTAGCGCAAGGGCATCCCACTCATGATCATGGCAGGCTCTGATCATGCCCCGCATATATTGACTTTGGCTGTTGCCCTCGAGTCCATGACAAAGTATAGCAAGACGTCGGTGACCTCGGCGAGCCCAGTCCAGATCGAGAAAATCCGCATCGGGGGTGGTGATTCGTTGGCGCTGGGTTAGGACAGAGACTTTCCGAAAGAGAAAGGGGAGTAGCGTATGCCAATGCCCGTTGTTCGAGAGAGTGCTACTTGTGGATATTACTGCTTGTTCAGGCATGGGTTCAAAAATACGATCCTGATAATTGAAAACTTGAGATCATTTTCAACACCTAAACATTGTAGGAGTACGTTATTAAAACTGTCTTTAGTACGACATTTGAATCATGGCCGCTCTCAGGTCAATATGAGATATGAACACTATGCAAAACACTTTTACCCAAAAACGATTGGCTATCGTCCTTGTAGGTTGCATTCTCTTGAGTTCCTGCAAAAAAGATGAAGACATTTCGGCAACAGCCATTGACACTCAATTGATGGAGCAGCTTAACGATGTCGCTCCGGGTGGTGACTACCATTTCTTCCAGCAGCCGAAGAGCAATGATTTCAATCGGATTCCCCAAGATCCTCGCAACGATGTGAATGGGGACAAGGTGTCACTGGGTCAAGCTCTTTATCATGAGACTCAATTGGCCATCCATCCCAAGTATGCAGAAGCAAAGTATACCTACTCGTGCGCATCCTGTCATCATGCGGCAGCTGGATTTCAGGCTGGCTTGAGACAGGGCATCTCTGATGGTGGTTGGGGCTTCGGTTTTGCGGGAGAGGCACGCATTCCCCATCCCAACTATTCGCTCGACTCACTGGATGTGCAACCGATTCGCACACCTTCTACTTTAAATTCGGCCTATCAAGATGTGATGTTGTGGAATGGACAATTTGGTGCGACGGGTACCAATGCTGGTACCGAGGTCTTCTGGACCGCAGGTACTCCGAAGGAAGAAAACAGTTTCGGATATCAAGGAGTAGAAATCCAAGCAATTGCCGGACTGAAAGTGCATCGCATGGGCATCGGTCCAGAAATTACAACCAATGCGGAATATCAGGAGATGTTTGAAAAAGCTTTCCCCAAATCATCGGGAGATGAACTGTACTCACGGGAAAACGCTGGCTTAGCCATTGCTGCTTATGAACGAACTTTATTACCCAATCAAGCTCCTTTTCAATCTTGGTTGGGAGGAGATTTCAGGGCCATGACCGAACAGCAGAAGGAGGGTGCACTTCTCTTTTTTGGCAAAGCAAAATGTGTAAGTTGCCATACGGGCCCTGCCCTCAATCGCATGGAGTTTCATGCACTTGGCATGCCAGATCTCATCGGCAATGGTATTTATGGTTCGGGGGAGGACAAGTCGGAACATCTCGGACGAGGCGGTTTCACGGGAAACCCTGGAGACAACTATAAATTCAAAGTACCTCAACTTTACAATCTCAAAGACAGTCCTTTCTTTGGACATGGAGGTACATTTACCTCGGTGCGTGAAGTGATCGAATACAAAAACCAAGCTATTTCTTCCGAGCCGATCGATCCCAATCAATTGTCAGAGCAATTTCGACCTCTTGATCTTACAGAGCATGAAATCACTGCCTTGGTGGCATTCATAGAAGAAGCACTGTATGATGATGACCTCGTGCGTTATACACCCAATTCACTGCCATCTGGAGCTTGCTTTCCGAATGCGGATCCAAGATCACGGGAAGATCTGCATTGTAGATAATTTGGATCCACGACTCACTCCTTACAAAGGCAGTGGGGTAAGAGGTAGCACACTTTTCAGGGAACTTGATTTAGAATGAAAGCGTTATTTTCCCGTTAACCTAAGTTGAATGGAAGGAATAAATATGTGACGGATTCTGGAAACCGGCGAATTGCGGTGCAGATTGATCTTGAGAAGCATGGGAAAATCTGGGAAGATATTCTGGATTCGATTATTGCAGAGGAACGCAGAGAGGGTAAGAAGATTTCACTTGAGGAGCTAAAGAAAAACCTTAGTGATGTGGGCCATCTATGAAGTATGAGCTTCGAATAGATTATCGAATCACTAAATCTCGACCCGCATCCTGTGGGAAGTCGAAAGATTAGAATTAGTAAAGAAAATATCTAGCGGGTGCGTCAGGCGACTATCGGATTCTTTACACTGTGGAAGAGGCCATCATGGTGATCGAAATCAGAAAAGTAGGACATCGAAGAGATATTTATCAATAACCTCTCAACTCTCTTTCCTACTAATGACCAAGGCCAAACATAGCGGCACGACCCAATTGCCTGCACGCTCGACAAAAGCCCATATCGAGCCTCCCGTGAGAGGTCGCATCAACGCGGTCAAAAATGCCCAAATCGTTGCATAGTATAAGATGTATTTATTTGGCTTGAAAAGCGCTGAGAGAACGACGATCATGTCCAGAATGCCAATCACGATCATAAGATGCAGGGCAGAGTCCTGAGGAATGCCCCAGAAGGTGAGAAACGGAACCCAGGCCAGATTTTGTTTGAGCGCAAAAATACCATGCCCTAGAAAGATGCCGGCAACACCAAGTCGCAGCAGCCATTCGAGTTTTCTTTTTTCCACGGTACTAAGGTGCTAGACGTTCGATAATCCAGTCCCCGCCGCTGCGTACATATCTGAATCGATCATGCAGTCGACTGGAGCCGCCTTGCCAAAATTCAACCAAGTCCGGAATCAATTGATATCCTCCCCAATGTTCAGGGCGCTTGAGTGTCGTTTTGCCCATCATTTCATTCTCAATTTGTTGCAATCGTTCAATCAAATAGGCACGATCAGGGATAGGCTGACTTTGTGGCGAGGCGATTGCCCCCAACTGACTTCCTCTTGGGCGAGAGAGAAAGTAGGCATCAGATTGTTCAGCTGCAATCTTTTCAACATGACCCTCGATGCGCACCTGTCTCTGCTGCGCACACCACCAAAAGTTAAGAGCGGCATTGGGATTCTCCTGCAACTCTCCTCCCTTGCGACTGAGATAATTGGTGTAGAAAATAAATCCCTGATCAGAGATTCCTTTGAGTAACACTACGCGCGACGAGGGTTTTTGATCTGTTCCCACCGTTGACAGGACCATGCCATTTGCTTCGTCCACTGCCTCATCAGATAGCGCTTGATCAAACCACGTACTAAAGTGGGTAATTGGATCATTGGCAAGATGGGATCGCTCCAGTATTCCTTTTTGATAGTCTAGACGTAGGTCGCTTAATTTCTTCTTCATCTGCGAGCAAGATACAACGGATGGGAAAATTTTCACAGTGCGAGACATTAGACAGCAATGATAGTTGTCCTTCTTACCTACACTTGTCGGGGAGACCCGATACTGGAGGTTGATCTTGACCGTGCCACCTAAGAGGCCACTGCGACCTCTTTCTTTGGCCCCCGCTTTAATGTACCCATGAGTCGATAGGCCATCCAATACATGACAGGCACGACAATCAAAGTGAGGAACGTTGCGAAAATCAGACCATAAATAATGGTCCAGGCCATTGGTCCCCACATGGCTGTATTATCGCCCCCGATAAATATTTTAGGGTCAAGTTCAGATACCAGGGTGAAGAAATTAAAATTAAATCCGATTGCCAAGGGAATAAGACCTAGCACAGTGGTGATTGCTGTGAGCAGCACTGGCCGCAATCGCGTGGCTCCTCCCAGCACGATGGCATCGCGTACCTCTATTCGTGTGAGTTGGTAGAGTGTTTCGACACCCTTTTCCTCTCGCTTCCGCTTGAGCAATAGGTTGATATAATCAATCAGGACAATGGCATTGTTGACGACAACCCCGGCCAGGGAAATAATTCCTACGCCGGAAAAAATAACCGTAATATCACGACCGGTAATTCCATATCCGAGAAAAACTCCAATGGTGCTGAAAAATACGGAGAGAATAATAATAAAGGGGGATATGATGGAATTAAACTGTGCAACGATAATAATGAAGATGGCAAAAATGGCAACTAGAAATGCGTTGCTCAGAAAGCTCATGTCTTCCGCCTGTTGTTGTTGCTCTCCGGTAAATTCATAGGTAACATTATCGGGAAAATCATAGTCTGTCAGATATTCTTGCAAGCTGGCCACAATTTCATTTGCATTGTAGCCATCGAGTACATTGGAGTAAAGTGTAATCATCCTCTTTTGGTCCTTGCGCTTGATTGACGAATAGGTAGAGGTGTATTTTACATCGGCCACCGAAGAGATCGGAACCTGAGCGATCTTCCCATTTGCTGGATTTCGGAAAGTGACCTTCTGGCTGAGTAAGTCGGTGATATTATTGCGCTGCTCCGGGTTGAGTCTTAGCATGATGGGATATTCGTCCTCACCTGATTTAAATTTTGAAATTTCCTTACCAAAGACAGCCGTCCGGATATTGCTGGCAATGTCGAGGGTAGAAATTTCATAGCGTCGGGCGGCTTCACGGTCTACATTAATCAGCAACTCCGGCTTACCAATTTGTACATCCGCTTTTAGTTCTTCGATGCCCTGCACGCCTTTGCTGTTGATGAAGGACAGTAAGTTTTCACTGAGGCCAGCCAGCTGATCGATTTCATCTCCGCGCAATTCCAGGTTTATTGGGTAGCCAGTGGGAGGGCCAGATGGATTTTGATCAACGGTGAGTTTTACACCCGGATATCCTTTCAGGTTGGTTCGCGGTTCTTCCATGATCTGCATGGTGGAGATTTCTCCTCGCTCTTGAGAAGGCACAAAAGAGACAGTGACCCTCGCTTTATGAGGAGTCAAGCCTGGTTCTGGCGGACGGTTGGGATCAGCGGTGTTTTCTCCGATCTGGGTTAATACTTCTTCTACGATTTGAGCATAGGGCTCGATGGTGCTAGTGATTTTATCCTCCAATCTCTTGACCTCACCATTCGTCGCTTCGATATCCGTACCCATGGGCAATTCGACAAAGGCATTGACATAGAATGGATCCATACTTGGGAAGAAAATAATTTTTGGTGTGTTGACGGCCAAAAGACCGATGGCCAAAAACATCAAAACAAAGGTGCCAAGAAAGAAAAGAAGTGGATTGTATTTCTTCAGTGCAAATCGAATAAAATTATTGTAACTATTTTCCAGCACAGGCAGAAATCTATTCTGAAAAACAAAACTTGCGGGTCGCAGAAAGAAAAAATTAATCAGGGTAATTCCAGCAGCAAAGGCAAATAGATTACGCACCCAGTCGACTTGACCGAGATGACCGAGTCCGGAAATAAGCAGCATCAATAGAATACCGATCATAATATTCCGCCTCTTGCGAGTCCGAATCTTATCGTCTTCTTGTCGTACATCTACTTTCATGAAGCGACTGGTGAGTACCGGGTTGATCACCAGTGCCACAAATAGTGAGGAGGTCAGTACGATGATCAAGGTGATTGGCATGTACTTCATAAATTCACCCATCAGTCCCGGCCAAAAAGCGAGTGGCACGAATGCGGCTAGCGTGGTGGCCGTCGAGGCAATAATGGGCATTGCAACTTCGCCGGCTCCATATTTGGCTGCGTCACGTGGGCTCCATCCCTCCTGCATGTAGCGATAGATATTTTCCACCACGACAATAGCATTGTCAACCAGCAGTCCCAGCGCCAGAATAAGAGAGAAGAGTACGACGATATTCATGGTTACGCCAGAAAGGTTGAGCCATAATATGCCCGTCAGCATGGAGAGCGGTATGGCTACTCCAACAAACAGTGCATTTCGGAGCCCTAAGAAGAAGAGCAAGACCAAAACAACTAGAATAACGCCTGAAATAATCGAGTTTTCCAGATTACTTACCTCGTTGCGGGTGTATACAGACTGATCATTAAAGATCGTAATGGTCAGCTCTTCAGGTAAAACATTCTTAGAATTTTCCAACGTGCTCTTGACCTGATCTGCAGCAGCCAGCAGATTTTCGCCCTTGCGCTTGATTACATCAAGCGATACCACTGGCAACCCACCTGAGCGCGCATAACTGGTACGATCTTGAAAATCGTAAATAACTTCGGCCATATCCTTGAGATAAATAGGCCGCTGATTTTCACTTTTGATGATGATATTTTTTATTTCCTCGATGGTTTCAAACTGACCGATGACGCGAATGGCTCGGCGAAAATCATTGTTGACGATTTCGCCTCCGCTCATATTCATGTTCTCCATCGAAATGGCATTTTCGATGTCACGGAACGACACCTGAATCGATTGCATTTTGTGCATATCGACATTGATTTTCACCTCGCGCTCAAGTGCTCCCTTGATGTCAACTTTAGAAACCTCTTTTATTTTCTCGATTTCATCCTCCATGTACTCACCAAATTCTCGCAATTGATCCATGCCAAAGTCTCCTGAAAGATTGACGGTGAGGATGGGCAGTTCGGCGAGATTTACTTCGAGCACGGTCGGATCTTGATCAAGATCGGTCGGTAGTTCACCCTTGGCTAGGTCGACAGCATCTTTCACTTTCCGGAGCACATCATCCATTTCGAGACCTGTCGTAAATTCGGCCGTAATGACTGAGAAGTCCTGCATTGAGGTCGAGTTCACATTTTTTAAACCCGTGATGCTCATGATTTCGCTCTCAATCGGTCGGGTGATGAGATTTTCAATCTCTGCTGCTGAGTTTCCAGGGTAGGGAGTATTGACATAAACCGTGGGAAAAGAGGCCTCTGGATATTGCTCCTTGGGCATCGTCTGGTAAGCCTGTAGACCAAATAGTAAAATCATAAATACCAGAATAAAAATGCTGGTACCGTTGTCTACTGCCAGGTCGGTAAGCCTGAAATTGCGAACCTTGGTAGTGTCTATTTTTTCACTCATGAGTCTTTACTTGCGATATGTTCAGTAGCAATTTGAATATGTTCACCATCGGTAAGCCCCAGTGCTCCGACAGTAATCAATAGATCGCTTTCTGTGATACCAGATGTGATGATCACCTTGCCCTCAGATGCCTCGCCCGTTTCCACGTATTTTTTGATGGCAAAAAATCCATCAGCATTTTCTCCGAGAGTCATCACATAATTTTTCCCACTGATTTCTTGCTGGACTATGTCGCGAGGAATCACCAATACATCTTTCATTGAGAAATCTCGGAGCTCGATTTCTGCCAGAAGATTTGGTTTGAGTATGCCTCGTGAGGGGATGTCGATCTCAATTCGGAAGGTGCGGTTTGAGGGATCGATGCGTCTCCCCAATTGAGTGATGCGTCGAGCCATCGTTTCATTGAGTGCCGGTAAAAATACGTTGACCTGATCACCTCGCTTGACAGATGCAAGTAGATTTTCTGGAACATCGGCTTCGACTTTGAGCCTGCTCGTATTGAGTATCTGGACAATGGGCATCCCGGGGCTGGACATTTCACCCTCCTTCAGATGCACCATATCTACTGACCCCGAGATCGGAGCGTAGACATTTGATTTCGTTTTCTGGAAGTCCAGTGTTTCGATGGATTTTTCAAGCCGCTCTTTGTTATTTTTTGCTTGCAGATACTGTATTTCGGAGCCAATTTTTTGATCCCACAGACGCTGCTGGCGTTCAAAGACATCGCTGGCGAGTTGCAACGATGTTTGCAATTCAGCAACCTGTTTGTCGATAGATTCTAAATCGGTCTCCGCGATAAGCTGTCCTTGCTTTACATAATCTCCCTCGTCGACGAGCAGTCGGATGATGCGTCCACCCGTCTCGCTACTTGCAGCAAGCACATCATCGGCCTGAATACTTCCCTGTACAGTGACAAAGTGGTCGAAGTCAGATCGGGTCACGGAATCGATGGAAACGTATTTATTGCTTTTGCCTGCTGAAGGGTCAAGTTCAGAAATAGTAGACTCTATGCCCTTGATCTCATCTTGCAGCACGCGTAGCTCACTCTTCTTTGTGCGAAGGTGTTGCTGAAGACCGGGTAGGTCTCTTGGTATTTCTGTTTCCGAACTTTCGGGCGCAGCACATGCGGTGATAAGAAATAGGGAAATGATAAATATAGTTCTCATGGTACTGTTTTCGATTGTCAGAGATTTCCAAGTGCTTTTTCCAGTTCTACTTTTGCCACAAGCAGATCAAAGAGCGTATTAATGTAGTTGGTTTGCGACTGGTAGAGTTCGCGTTCAGCTTGATTTACTTCGATGCTCGAGCCCACCCCTTCACGGTATTTTATTTGCGTGGTTTCGTAAATATGCTCTGCGAGTTGTACTGTTTTTTGGGTAGTCCCACTGCTCTTCAGCGTATTTTGAAAAGTAATCTTGGCATTGGCTACTTCCAGGTTCATAGCACGCTCAAAGTCATTCATGAGGAGCCGGTGTTTCTCTACGACAATGGTAGCACGTTGAATTTTTGCTGATTTATCCCCGCCATCAAATATGGGTAGGTTTAAGTTCAGGCCGATGAGTGCGGTGGGGTACCAATTCCCTTGCAGAAATTTTGCCCCCTGCAGCGTTTGAGAGTAGGAGCCAAATCCATAAAGGCTCGGATAGTAGCCCACTTTGTGTCTACGTATACCTAGCTCATTGAGTTGATCCGCTTTTTGCAAAGCGACATACTCTGCCCTTTGGGTGTAATCTAGCGGAGTATTGATCAGCACATTCATGTCGTAATCAGAAAGCATAAGGTCTTCTAGCGTCTCCAGGAGGATTATGTCTTGGTCCATCGGGTAGCCCATCGAAAATTTAAGTACGTTCCGACTTACTATTTCGAGATTGACCACTCTTTCCTCTTCGACCTTGAGGTTGGCATGCGAAAGTTCCAGGCGATCAACATCCAATTTTTCGGCAAATCCATTTTCATAAATCGCACGTGTCTCATTCAAGATCTTCTCCAGATTGGATAGGTTTTGGGCCAGCATCTCTTGATTACGTTGAGCCACAAGTACACCGAGATAGGATTTGGCCACATTTATTGCAAGGCTTTCTCGAGTAGCATCTACCTGAGATTGAACTAGATCTTTGAAAAATCGAGTGGCTCGTAGTCCAGTGAAGAATTGGCCATCAAACAGCAGGACTTGGGCATTAAGTCCGGCAGTGAGTTGATTTTTTACTCCAAACTGGACTTCCAAATCTTCAATTGGGTTGGGGTCTTCCCCTTGCTCAGGGTTTCCTGCAAAAAAACTTCCCGCTGGAATAACGGAAGTGGGTAGCCGTAGAAAGTGATCCATCTTCACGGAGCCGTTAACATTCGGCAAACCAATGGCCAAAAATTCTTTGATGCGTTCGTTTGCATCCGTAATATCCAGTGCAGCACTTTTTATGCTGTTGTGATTTTCACGGGCAAAGACTATGGCTTGATCTAAGGTAAATTGATCCACCTGAGCAGAAACGGTCAAGCTGAAAGTCAACCAAATAAATAGGTGTGATAGATAATTATTCATGCCAGAAATATTCATACTGGTTTAATAAATCATGTCCGGATTGGGTGGCGATACCTCGGATATGATATTTGACAAATTCGTAGTAGAGCTTGATCTTACGAGCTCGGGGTGCATCGATTGCTTTTTGATCAAACATGAAGGTGCTCATCTGGACATAGAGCGATGCGATCAGATCTATATCAATATCGTCGCGATAAATTCCTCTTTTCTTACCTTCTTTGAGATTTTCAAAGAGTACTTCATAAATAGTTTCGTGACGGCGACTGGCCAGTATGTGCCACAATTCATGATAGTACTTTTGCAGATCGTAGACGACAGATGGAGACATTTGCACCAACATTTCGATCACCATTCGTGCAGATAAGAGTATTTCCTCAACTGGATCCTGGGCCTCGAGTTGTACAGTCTTGATTTGCTGGGCGTGCTCTTCAAATTTACGGTCAAGCACTACTCTGACCAGTTCCTTCTTGTTAGGCACATGCTGATAGAGTGTTTTTTTGGAGATGCCCAAATTGCGGGATATGTCGTCCATACTGATGCTCTTGATTCCAAATTTCAAGAACATTTTCTCAGCGTGAGCTGCAATATTTTCCGTTATCTCCATTGACCCAAAGGTAACATGGAAACTTTAATTGGGTTCAAAGTTTCTATGGTTTTTTGATTGTTTCTTGCTTTGCTATCTTTTACAAATGGATTCGACTATAGAGATTAGACCACATACCTTATTTACCGATCGCGATGTCGAGCTGTTTGCAGCCGGCAAGCACTTTCGACTCTACGAAAAATTTGGCGCTCATCTGGTCTCGAGTGGAGGAGAAGCAGGAGTGTACTTTGCCGTGTTTGCTCCAGCGGCGCAAGTGGTGCATGTGATCGGAAATTTTAATAATTGGCAGATCGATCGACACCAACTATTGCCACGGTGGGATAAGTCTGGAATATGGGAAGGTTTCCTTCCTGGTGTGAAACAAGGTGATCTTTATAAGTATCACATCACAACCAGCGACGATCAAGAAGACCGTGTAAAATCAGATCCCTTTGCTTACTTCCATGAGCAATCTCCCAACACGGCCTCGATCGTCTGGGATTTGCAGTATGCCTGGAAGGATGCAAACTGGATGAAGGAGCGAGTTCAAAAGAATAGTCTATCAGCACCGAATACCTGCTATGAGGTACATCTGGGATCATGGCGGCTGCACCCGGATCGCAGCAGCTATACCTATTTGGAGCACGCCGAGCACCTGGTGCAGTACGTCCAGGAGATGGGATTTACCCACGTCGAATTGATGCCGATCACCGAGTATCCTTTTGGAGGTTCTTGGGGCTATCAGGTCACCGGATATTTTGCGCCCACCAGTCGCTACGGCGACCCTCAGGACTTTATGGCGCTTGTGGAGGCTTTTCACGAAGCTGGCATCGGTGTCATTCTTGACTGGGTACCATCTCATTTTCCCGCAGATGGTCACGGGCTCGCCACATTCGATGGCAGTTGCGTCTATGAGGCTGCCGACCCTAGGCGTGGATATCATCCAGATTGGAAGAGCATGATCTTTAATTATGAAAGAGGGGAAGTGCGCTCCTTTTTGGTATCAAGTGCCATGTTTTGGTTAGAGTTCTATCACATCGATGGCTACCGAGTCGATGCAGTGGCATCGATGTTGCATCTCAGCTATTCTCGTAAGGAAGGGGAGTGGCTGCCAAATAAATATGGAGGGAGTGATAATCTGGCAGCCATCGAATTTATCCGCGACTTTAATCAAGCTGCCTACGAAAATTATCCAGGTATACAGACCATTGCTGAGGAATCGACAACATTTCCGGGAGTGACCAGAGCAGTGTCTGAAGGAGGGTTGGGGTTTGGTATGAAATGGATGATGGGATGGATGAATGATACCCTAGAGTATTTCAAAAAAGATCCGATCCATCGAAAACACGCACAGGGTAAGCTGACGTTTAGCATTGAGTACGCGTACAGCGAGCGTTTCACATTGCCCTTGTCACACGATGAGGTGGTGCACGGAAAATCGCCCATGCTCTACAAGATGCCCGGCGATGACTGGCAGAA
>CAJQNM010000177.1 GCA_905479665.1 uncultured Saprospiraceae bacterium | reverse complement strand
GGTGGCTGGCATCATCGCAGCCTGTTAGGTCTCGCTCTACATTCACTGCAACTCATAATTAACCTCGATATTATTTTTCAAGGTATCGCAAGTAGATGAATTGTATTTCTTCATCAATTTAAGCAATTCTTTTGTTCCCTCAATCGCTGACTGATCACAATCTCTATCTAAGTGTATATTTCGGAGCAAACTGTGCCACCCATTTCGGTCAAACTGTGCCAGTGATTTCGGTGAAACTGTGCCACTTAATGTGGTGCAAGTTTGACTAAAGTGCTGGTCTGATATGTGCCGCTGGTATCCATAACTGATCTTAGTCAAAAACAGACTAAGATGGCTAACAAGACAAAGGATATCATGGAAATCAAACAGATCATATTGCTGCACCAAAAGAAGGTCAGCAATCGTAAAATAGCGAAACGACTGGGCATGAGCCGCAATACAGTGAATGGCTACATAGCTAAGATTAAGTCACTGGAACTGTCTTGCGAGGAGCTAAGTACTATTTCAGAAGAAAAGCTGGCCTTGCTATTTGGACAGGAGGATCACCAGGATGAGACACGGCACAAAACACTGGTTGACTTTTTTCCGAAAGTATTACGAAGCTGTAAGCAGGTTGGGTTTACCTATCTGGTGATGTGGGAGCAGTATCGATCTGACCATCCAGATGGATATGGTTACACTCAATTTTTAGAGCACTACCATCGATGGAATAGCAAGACCGAAGCCACGCTCAAGCTAAACCATAAAGCTGGTGAGTGCCTGCTGGTTGACTATGCAGGAAAAAAGCTAGGGTGGGTAAATAAGCAAACCGGAGAAGTTCAGCAGGTGGAGGTTTTCCTAGGATGCTTGCCAGCAAGTGGATACATCTACATGGAAGGAAGCCCCAGTCAAAAGGGGGAAGATTTTTGTGGCAGCATGATCAATTGTTTCAATTATTTGGGTGGATCACCCCAGTGTGTAGTGGTTGACAATCTGAAGAGCGCAGTCAACAAGAGTTCAAAATATGAGGCCATCGCCAATCGTAGTTTGCGTGACCTAGCACTACATTATGGCAGTGCGCTTAATCCAACCAGGCCCTATCATCCTCAAGACAAAGCAATGGTTGAACGGGTTGTCCTGCTGGTATACCAGCAAATATATTTTGTCATGCGCGATGAGGTTTACTTCTCATTGCACGAACTCAATGAGAGAATAGCCGAACTATTAGAAAGACTAAATGCAAGAAAACTCAGTCAACTAAATTGCTCCCGAAGGGAGCTATTTCTAGCCATCGAGCAGCCATTGCTTCAGCCTCTCCCTCCGGAGCCTTTCCAGATGAAGAAGTATAAAAGAGCGAAGGTTCAGAAGACCTCACATGTCTACCTGTCCGAAGACAAGCACTATTATAGTGTCCCATATCGGCACATCGGTAAAAGAGTGCAGATTCATTATAGCGAGCGAGTGGTTGAGGTGTACCATAATCATCAACGAATAGCCACACACCATCGTGATAGAACAGCAAGTGGCTATTCGACAAAGAAAGAACATCTGCCTAGTCAACATCAATTCTATCTGGATTGGAGTCCTAGTTTCTTCATAACAAAAGCCAAGAAAATAGGGCCGCAGACCGAGCAGTACGTCAAGCGCCTGTTTGAACAAGATGGGTACGCCGAGACAAAATATAAGACAGCCATGGGAATCGTCCAATTGCAAAGACAGTACGACTCTGGTCGCATCGAGAAGGCATGTCAGATCGCATATCTCCACCCTATTTCCAGCTACAATCGACTCCTGACCATTTTACAGAAGGGATTGGATCAACATGCAGATCTATTTGAATCGCCTGATGATAAGACCTCACACATTCCTCCCCATGACAACATTCGAGGAGCCAATTACTTCTCTGACAATTAATCAATCAATTATCTAATCACTAATATTTCTCTCCTATGCATCAAACAATCAATAAAATGAAAGAACTGAGGCTGCACCAAATGGCAACCGTCCATCATCAACGACTCACTGACAATCTCCATCAAGGATACTCAGTAGATGAGTATACTGCACTGCTCATCGAGCAAGAATGGGAAGAAAGCTTGAATCGCAAACTGAATCGACTATTGCAAGCGGCAAAATTTAAGGCCACAGCAACTGTCTCCCAAATCGATTTTAAGACCAACCGCAATCTAGACAGAGATATGATCAATAAGCTGGTCCTGCTCTCCTTTATCAAGCACAGACAGAACGTCATCTTAACCGGTCCTGCTGGAGTGGGCAAAAGCTACCTAGCGCAAGCCATTGGTCATCAGGCATGTCTCCAAGGAGTTAAGACCTTGTACCAGAATACCGCTCGGTTCCTTGCTGTGCTTAAGTACGCCAAAATGGATGGCTCATACCTAAAGCATCTGACCAAGTTGAATAAGATATCTCTGTTGATCCTAGACGATTTTGGTTTACAGAAACTGGACAATCAAGAACGTGAAATACTGATGGATCTGATCGAGGATAGACATGATCGCCAATCAACCATGATTGCCTCCCAGATACCTATAAGCAAATGGTACGATGTTATCGGTGAGGGTACCATCGCTGATGCGATCCTAGACCGGATAGTTCACTCTGCGCATAAAATAGTCCTTAACGGCGAATCTCTTCGCAAGAGAAATAAGCCACAACTATGATACTGCTAAACCTGACTTTCCCACATATTCACATCATGATAACCAGATCAATTTTCTTTTGACTGGTTGGATGTGAATATGTGGAAAACTCGTACAGATCTCTGCTCTAAAGAGAGCACGAAACTCTTTTTTATATTTGAAATACTAGTGGCACCATATCACCGAAAACAGTGGCCCAGTTTCACCGAAATATACAGTAAAATCCAAATTGGATAAGTATGAAGAGGAAGGATTAATTGAATATGCAGAACCTTGTCTTTCATCGAAACATTCAAACGACTTAAATAACTAATATGGGTCATAAAAATGTTTGTTTTGAGTGCAGGAAATCGCATAACTTAGGATCAATTTTTGATAATATACGAAAATCAAAATGCCTGAATGTGGTGTAATAATGAACTTATGCCTCATAGATTTCGACCACCGAAAAAACAGGATGAAAAGAAATGGGAGGTGGTCAAATACTTAGTAAGTGAAGGATTTGAATATCAACATATACTTGACGATGAAATTATAAATACATATGTTCCATATCCTGAAACAATGAAACAAGCTAAGAATTGTTTGAAAAATATAAAAACCAAAGGGTGAAATCCTGAGCATAACAAGCGATGATGA
>CAJQNM010000176.1 GCA_905479665.1 uncultured Saprospiraceae bacterium | reverse complement strand
AAGTTTTACGCGCCCCAGCATTTTGGCATGAGCGATAGAGCCCAGCACGTCGTAGCGAGCCAAGAGTATATCCAATTCAGCATCCTTGCCGATGGTAAATTCTTCTACTTGCTTATGCAAGGGCAAATCCTTTTCCCAGAGTTTCATGGCTGATAATTGCGGAGCAGATCCAGATACAATGCGGTACCCTCTTCTATTTCCTTGATAAAGATAAACTCATCGGCCGAGTGTGATCGCTCTGACTTACCCGGGCCAATTTTTACAGTAGGAAATGGCATGAGTGCTTGGTCTGAGAGGGTAGGGGATCCGTACATATCAATACCCTTGCTTGCCAAGAAGGGATAGAAGGAATGGTCTTCTCCGAGCCTACTGGACTGTAGGCGAAGCGACCGGGCCGTTAATTTGCTTTCACAAAGTTGCTGTAGTTGAGCAACAACATCTTCATTTGCATAGAGTTCGTTCACGCGGACATCGATCACAAAGTCACAATCTGCAGGCACTTGGTTGTGTTGCTTGCCTGCATTGATCTGACTTACGGTGGCCTTGCAAGGACCCAGCATGGGCGATACCTCAGAAAACTGATACTCAGATATCTTGACAATATCTCGGCCAGCCTTCAAAATGGCGTGATCTCCCTGGTGATGTGCTGCATGCCCTGGAGGCCCAGTTGCTTTACCGTCGATGACGACAAGTCCTTTTTCGGCGATCGCTGCCTTGCCTTCAGTGGGTTCACCGATGATGCCTATCTGGATCTTGGGCAATCTTGATAATATGGATGTAACTCCATTGGGGCCACTGATTTCTTCCTCTGCAACGCCTGCGAATATGAGATTATAGGGTAGCGCTTCATTTCTCAACGTGAGAAATGTTTTCAAAAGAGAGACCAGTGCCCCACCTGCATCGTTACTGCCGAGTCCAAATAATTTTCCATCCTCGATCGCGGCCTCATGAGGATTTCTTGTGTAGGCCGAATTTGGCTTTACGGTATCATGATGTGAGCAAAGTAAGATATAGGGCAAGGCTTGATCAACTTCGTGTATAGCCCAGACATTATTCTGTGCTCTTTCATGAGCCACACCCTCTGTCTCGAAGACTGCTTGCAATATATCTGCTGCATCACTTTCTTCTCGAGAAAATGAGGGAGTAGCAATGAGCTTTTTTAATGTGTCTACAGTGTCCATCACAGTATGATGCTGGTTCCGCTCTGTGCCTTTCCGAGTGTTCGAAAAGAGCAAATCTGCACGCTCGATACACCTGCAACCTTCGCCTCAAAGGCATTTTGCAATTTCGGAATCATGCCAGAATGAATCTTTTTGTCCTTCAGCATTTCTACAAAATCTTCTTGCGACAACATATCTAATTTACTTGCATCGTCGTCGGCATACTGCAAGACCCCGGCCTTTTCAAAGCAGAGATGAAGATGTACTTCATGATCTTCACACATTGTCTGAGCGATGCGACTAGCAATTGTATCGGCATTGGTATTCAGTAGTTGCCCCGCACCATCATGCGTGATAGGGCTTACTACAGGAATCCGCTCATGTTCCAACAGCTCGTTAAGCACCGGGCCATTTATTGCTGCAATGTCTCCCACAAAGCCATAGTCGATATCGGTTACTGGCCGCTTTATCGAGCGCAATACGTCAAGATCTGCGCCGCAGACTCCGAGGGCATTCACGCCCAGTGCCTGCAGTCTTGCCACGATACTTTTGTTTACTAGACCAGCATAGACCATCACCGCTACCCCCAATGTCTCCTGATCGGTGATGCGCCGACCATCGACTATTTTGGTCTCGATCCCCAGCGATTTTGACAATTCAGTAGCAGCACGGCCTCCACCATGCACCAGGATTTTCGATCCCGGCATTGCGGCAAACTTCACTAGAAATGTGCCTAAATCCTTCTCTTCGTTTATGACGGCCCCGCCGATCTTTACTATATGTATCTGCACGTGGCGAAAAATAGACAATTTGGTGCTATAGTGGCAAGTTGGATAGACGCTATCGTCTTTATAATTGGCGTAATGTGCAATATATTTACAGATAACTCCAATTATAAATTCTATATTTGGAGAAATCGATAGAAAAAACAAGGATTAATCCAGTTATGGCGAGTCAAAGTATGATCATTGGGAGGTCAAACGAGATGCAGAAGCTAGAGAGGATTGCCCAATCAAAATTACCAGAATTTCTGGTTGTTTACGGAAGGAGAAGGGTTGGTAAGACCTATTTGATTCGAGAGTACTTTGACAAGGAAGTGGTCTTTGGTTTTACGGGTGCCTATGGAGCAGATATGGAAACCCAATTGAATAATTTCTTTCACGAGTATCTGACTCGTACCAAAGGACAGAAGGAAACGACACCACCTCATAATTGGTCGAAGGCATTTCAATACCTAGCTGACTACCTCAATTCGTTACCGAAGCGAAAGAAAAAACAAATCGTATTTATTGATGAGCTGCCGTGGCTAGATACTCCAAGATCAGGTTTTGTATCCGGCCTGGAATACTTTTGGAATCAACATGTATCAAAAATGAAGCATGTTCTTTTGATTGGGTGCGGTTCATCAAGTTCTTGGATTCAAAAGAAATTATTGAGGGCCAAGGGAGGTCTCTACAATCGGGTCACTCAGCGCATTAAATTAGAACCTTTCAATCTGGCTGAAACGGAGGCATATTGTCAATCCAGGAGTATAAAACTCAGTCGCTATCAAATTGTGCAACTATATATGGCCATGGGGGGGATACCACACTACCTTAAGGAGTTGACCCCAGGAAAGAGTGCCAGTCAACTGATC
The DNA here is from genome assembly GCA_905479665.1 of uncultured Saprospiraceae bacterium. Lineage (GTDB taxonomy): Bacteria > Bacteroidota > Bacteroidia > Chitinophagales > Saprospiraceae > CAJQNM01. Next base: position 459 of record CAJQNM010000176.1, on the reverse strand, counting down.
AATCAGATTTGCTTTTCCAAAAACGGTCTATTGCACGATGAATATGGGTCTCTTTATCATTCACTTTTTAAGTCTCCAGAAAATCACCTAGCAATTGTGGAAACCTTGGGATCAAAGCCAAATGGACTCACTCGAAAGGACATAGTTGACTACAGCAAGCTATCTGATGGAGGCTCCATAAATCGATCTCTTGATGACCTAACCGAGAGTGGTTTCATCACCTGTCTAAAACCACATCAGAAAAAGAAGAGGGACTCGATTTACAAGTTGACAGATTTATATTCATTGTTTTACTTGAAATTTATTCGACCAGCTAAAGCATCTGGCAAAGGTGCTTGGAAATCGTTGTCAAAGAGTGCTTCCTACCATGCATGGACTGGCTACGCGTACGAAACAATTTGTATGCTGCACATAGATCAGATAAAGGAGGTCTTGGGTATCAGTGGTGTTTATACAGAG
>CAJQNM010000175.1 GCA_905479665.1 uncultured Saprospiraceae bacterium | reverse complement strand
AGTATTCCTCGGCGACTGCGAAAATTAGCCCCAGATGTTGTGATCGAATTGGCTCATTTTGGTCCATTTCGATTGCCAAAAAACATTATTCGCATCACCGTAGTCCACGATCTTACTCCAGTCCTTTATCCCCAATTCCATGATCGCCTCAGTGTCGTAATGCACCGCTTGTTGCTTCCGAAGATTATCGAGAATGCAGACTTCATCTGGACAAATAGCAATACCACCAAATCCGCCATTGCCAAAGACTATCCTATTACTCAAAATCAAATTGTGGTCGTCTACCCTTCTATTGTGCCTCCATCCAGTCACGGGTCATCGACCATGCCCTTGCCACATCATCCTTACTTCCTCGCCGTCGGTACGCTGGAGCCACGCAAAAATCTGGAGGTGGTACTGAAGGCTTTTGAACGCTATTGCATCAAACACGTCGACCACAGTACACAACTCATTCTGGCCGGCGGAAGAGGTTGGAAAGATGAGGCGTTTCGCATTGCTTTGAAAAATTCATCTGTCCGAGAACAGATCATTATCATGGGGCGAGTGGACCGTTCTACCCTATGGGATCTATACCGCGGAGCGATGGCACTCGTGTCCGCTTCACATGCCGAGGGATTCGGTTTGCCCTGTCTTGAGGCCATGTCATTGCAACTACCCCTGCTTCTTGCGGATATCCCCATCTATCGTGAAGTGGCAGGGAGTGCTGCGCTCTATTTCCCTCCTGATGATGCGGAAGCCCTCGCCCGTCATTTCCACGTCATTATCTCAGATCATACACAAACCTCCGAGCTTCGTGAGCAGGGCCAACAGCAATATTGGCGATTGAATGCATTCGATCCTGATTGGCCCATATTTGAGTGAGTATCTACCCTTTGCCTTTTTTATTCTGTAAATTCAGTGAGTGAAAAGAGGTAAAATTCATATCCTTGGGTTGCTTCTGCTGACTCTATCGTGTGGTCAGGACCTGCCAAGTGATGTAGCCTTGCAGTTGAGTTTGCTCCCAGTTCAAGTTGACTATAACTTCCACGTAAAACCAATTTTATCCGATCGTTGCTTTGCCTGCCATGGTCCCGATGCCGACAAACGTGAAGCAGATTTGCGACTTGATGTCGATCATGTAGACTTGGCTCCTGCAGAACTACGCGAGCGCATACTATCGCAAGCACACGAGACAATGATGCCACCGCCAGAGTCCAATCTACAGCTTAGTGCTAGAGACAAGGCGGTTCTGGTCGCTTGGATTGACCAAGGGGCTGTACATAAACCCCACTGGGCCTTTTCCAAACCCCTGAAACCCACTCTCCCTCTTGCGAGTAAAAGCAACTGGGCCCACAATGAGATTGATCTTTTTGTCGAGGCTCAACTCACAGATCTTGACATTTCTCCATCACCAGAAGCCCACCGCGAACAATTAATCCGTCGATTGTACTTTGATCTGTCAGGGTTGCCTCCATCGCTACCTGATTTGGAGAAATGGTTGGCCGAGCCGGAAGATTCCTACTATTCTGACTTGGTAAATCACCTCCTCGGCAAACCAGCTTATGGCGAACGGATGGCAGCTCATTGGCTAGACGTTGCACGCTTTGCTGATTCTGAAGGGTATCTGGATGATTTTCACCATACCTTTTGGCCCTATCGAGATTGGGTCATTGATGCATTTAATGAGAATCTTTCTTACGACCAATTTATCATAAATCAAGTGGGGGGCGATCAAATACCCGATGCTAGAGAGGAGGAAATTCTGGCGACCGCCTTCAATCGAAACCACAAACAAAACTCAGAAGGAGGAGTCATTCCAGAAGAATTTCGAGTGGATTATGTTGCAGATCGAACCAATACGTTGGGAGCTGCCTTTTTAGGTCTCACCGTAGCTTGCGCCCGTTGCCACGACCACAAATACGACCCAATCAGTCAAGAAGAATATTTTCAGTTGTTTGGTTTCTTCAATTCGACTATTGAGAGAGGTGACGGTATTTTCAGTAGCAATGCACTGGAAAAAGGTCAAATGATTTCAAATTTTGAAAGCATGAACGCCGGTCCGGTGCTGGCACTGCCAGATGAAGAAGTGGTAGTCATTCGTGACTTCCTCCGGAAAGAAATTGATGATCATCAGGCTAAAATCAGTCAGACAGCGCAATCAAATACCGGCAAATACAAAGCATGGGTCGCTTCAAATCCTGGCGTATATCAGTTGGAAAAAATCGTTTCTGATCACACTGTGAGCCATTTGACTTTTGATGACATGGCCAAGGGTAAGACCACAGATCAAGCCGCAGGGAATAAAAATGCCGTGTACTACGGTGACATCAAACCTGTGCCCGGCAAAGTTGGTCTGGGAGTGCAAAGCGCCGCCGATGGCCAACTTGTGGCTGACGGTCTTGCTGCCACCTTTGAACGGATGGAGCCATTCACTATCAGCTTTTGGATCAATACACCAAAGGAATACCATCGAGCGCATGTCCTCTACAACGGCAACAATCGTATTCAGGGATATCGAGGTTGGGATATTGTGGCAGATAGCGGCTACCTGCATTTCAGGCTCAATCATGCCCATCCTTATCAGTCCCTCGATATTCGCACCATTGAGAAACTACCAAATAGCACCTGGACTCACTTCGTCTGGACCTACGATGGCAGTAGCATAGCAGAGGGAATGACCCTCTACTGCAATGGCGATATGTCAAGCTACGACATCAAACGCAATCATCTCTATCGATCAGCGAAACCCTATTTGGAAAAAGACCCGACAGTGTACATGACCTATGCCGGGATGATCATAGGCAATCGACATTATGACCAGGATTTTACGGGCGGAAAACTGGATGAGCTGCAAATCCTTGCTTGTGAAGCAGATCCAGTTGTGGCTAAATTTTTATATCAGCCCGATGAAGGTCGCCAGATGTTTAGGGATGGGTTTTCTGGCAACACCGATCGGCTCAAGGAATTTTTTGATCTGTACGTTGATCCTCAGCTGAAGTCAATGCGCACAGATCTGCAAGAGATCCAGCAGAAGGAAATCATAACCATAGATACCGTTCAAGAAATAATGGTGATGGGGGACTATCTTGATCGTCGCCCAACATATGTCCTCGAGCGCGGCGTCTACGATGCCCATGGTAAACGGGTGCAGGAAAATGTACCAGAGTCGATTTTACCATGGCCCGAAGGTCTACCAAGGAATCGCTATGGTCTGGCTCAGTGGCTCACCCATCCGGATCATCCACTCACTGCAAGAGTTGCTGTCAATCAAATCTGGTATCTGCTCTTTGGTCGGGGGATCGTAGAGACAGTGGAAGATTTTGGCAATCAGGGAGCCCTCCCCACGCATCCTCAACTGCTCGACTGGCTGGCAGTAGACTTTCTAGAGAATGAGTGGAATGTAAAGAGGTTGATCAAGCAGATGGTCTCATCGGCAACCTATCGGCAGTCGTCTAGAGTACGAGCGGAGCTCAATCAAATCGATCCAGATAATCGGCTGTTGGCGAGAGCCCCTCGCTACCGTCGATCTGCTGAGATGGTCCGAGACAACATCCTGGCTGCCAGCGGTCTATTGAATGAGCATGTAGGCGGCCCCTCTGCGTTTCCGTATCAGCCTGATGGTCTCTGGAGGGAAGTGATGACACATGCTTTCTTTCCCGAGTATGAGGTTGACTTTGAGGATGGCCTGTATCGGCGTAGCATTTATTCTTTCTGGAAAAGAAACATGCCCCCACCAAACATGTTAATTTTTGACGCATCCAGTCGCTCTGAGTGCCAGGTACGGCGACAACAAAGCAATACCCCTCTGCAAGCGCTGGTCCTGCTCAATGATCCTCAAATGGTGGAAGGTTGTCGAGCCATAGCGGCACGAGAGTGGCGAAATAATCAAGGGGCTATAGAAGGCGCAACACGATCTATTTTCCGTGCCTTGACCAGCCGCTACCCTACTATACAAGAGCAGGCACTCCTCATGGATCAGTATGCTGAAGAGCTGGCTTATTTTGCTGCAGACCAGATGCGCGCAAAAGAATTTCTCGATGTGGGCGCGCACCGAGTCTCTGACGTGCCCAACGGAGAACTTGCAGCACTTGCACGGGTGAGTAATACCATTCTCAATACGACCGAAGCTTTTTATAAAAACTAAGATGAAGCCCACTCATAGACATAGTGAAGAGGTACAGGAGGCAGCTTATCTCAAAACTCGACGGGCTTTTCTGCGTCAGACATCCAGGGGTTTAGGAGCACTCGCTGTGAGCAGTCTCCTCGCTCCGAAACTGCTCAAGGGTCAATCTCACAGTCCGGTGTCGGGTGCAGGCGGGATCATGCAGGCACTCCATCACGCACCGCGGGCAAAACGAGTGATCTACCTCTTTCAGGCCGGAGGCCCAAGCCAGATAGAACTTTTTGACTACAAGCCTGAGTTAAACAAACGTTGGGGAGAGGAAATTCCCGACAGTGTGAGAGGCCAGCAGCGGCTCACTGGTATGTTGGCAGCTCAGTCAAGCTTTCCGCTCGTTGGATCGAAGTTTGAGATGAACCGCCATGCCACCACCGGCGGATATTTCAGCTCGCTGGTCCCACATATGTCAGGAATAGCGGAAGACATTTGCGTGATCAACTCGATGCATACGGATGCAATAAATCATGAACCTGCTGTCATATTTATGCAAACAGGCTCCCAGCAAGTCGGCCGTCCGGCAATGGGTTCGTGGATGAGTTATGGCCTCGGCAGCAGCAATGAAAATCTTCCCGCATTTATCGTCTTGCTTTCTCGAGGCACACCCGATACGCAAAATTTGAATATGCAATCATGGGGCAGTGGTTTTTTGCCCTCACATCATCAAGGCGTGCGGTTTCGATCAGGATATGATCCAGTCCTATATCTCAAAAATCCAGCTGGCATAGATCGCGACAGCAGACGTAGAGAACTGGACTATCTGGCACAGCTGGAAGCCGAACAGAAATCTGTGTGGGGAGACCCCGAAATTGATTCGAAGATCAGCCAGTATGAGATGGCCTATCGCATGCAGACCAGTGTGCCGGAAGTCACTGATCTGAGTAATGAGCCCAGTTACATTTTTGATCTCTATGGAGAAGATGCACGCACACCCGGCACATACGCGGCAAATTGTCTGTTGGCTAGACGACTGGCTGAGCGCGATGTACCTTTTATCCAACTGTATCACAGTGGTTGGGATCACCATGGCAATCTGCCGGGTATGCTCCCAAAACTAGCCCGCTCAGCCGATCAGGCTTCGGCGGCCCTGGTCAAAGATCTCAAACAAAGGGGTCTGCTGAAAGATACGCTGGTGGTTTGGGGAGGTGAGTTTGGTCGTACAAGCTTTTCGCAGGGTCGACTCACTCGAGATAACTACGGACGAGATCATCATCCACGCTGCTTTACCATGTGGATGGCAGGAGGAGGAACCAAAGGAGGCACGGTGTACGGGCGCACCGATGACTTTAGCTACAATATTGCCCAAGACGGGGTCCATGTGCATGACTTTCAGGCCACCCTCATGCATTTGCTCGGTATAGACCACGAGCAACTCACCTTTAAGCATCAAGGTCGAAGGTATCGGCTTACCGATGTGCATGGGAAGGTAGTAGCTGGACTGATAGCGTGAAGAAATCTCAGATGGAGCTAATTAGCCAGCCAGGTTCCTCTGAGGGTATGAGTCCACGTATCCGTCTACTGCAGATTCTTGTCACTCTGCTCATCGTGTTGAATCTTTTGCTATGGCCATCACGCTGGATTAATGCAAACGCCTATCAACTCACCGTGGGCATAAGTTTGCTAGTGCTCGGATTGATTCCGAAAAAGCTACAAATCAGTCGTGGTACTTTGCTTGTCACAAGTCTTGCTTTCCTCCTCTGTTTATTGCACTTCTCTGGTTTTCTTTATGCAAACAATCCCAGTCTTATCTGGACCAAGTCATTTCATTGGCTCTTTTTAGTGGTCACTTTATTTTTCGCGCCGTCCGCCTATTCTCAAATTCCAAGCAATTATTGGAAGAAAGTCTTTGCTGGCACAGTCATTCTCAATTGCCTGCTTATTTGGGGAGGGATCCTGTATGCCATATTCTTTAATTCTGATCAAATCGGATTTTCCTATTTAGAATCGCGAGCTGTTGCCTCATATTTTTTTAAGAATGACAATTACATTTCGGTCCTACTTTCCCTTCATCTTCCCATTGTCTTTATCCTAAACTCTGAGCGCGTTATATCCAAAGCCCTGTTCGCTGGTTGTATCGC
>CAJQNM010000174.1 GCA_905479665.1 uncultured Saprospiraceae bacterium | reverse complement strand
AGGTGAGATTGCCTCCCTTTTGTTCAGGAATAAATTCTCCCACAGACATATCTTGAACAAAGCCACCGTACGATTCTGCAGTACGTAGTCGCGGCAGTCCTCGTCGCAGGGTATGATAGGTCCAAGAGGGATGGGTAAAAGCCTGCCATACCAGCGAAGGCGAGATTTTGGCCCGGTCCGTCAGGCCAGCTCGTTTGGTACGCTCGCGGCGACTAGGCAAGGGAATATCGACGGTAATGACCAAGGTGTGGTAGCCGGCATCCCGAGCTCGGTGTAAAATATCACGAGCATCATCGATTTTTCGTGGAGCATAGAGTTGAAACCATCCCCTTTCTCCCACATGTGGTCCGACCATTTCGGGTGTTTCTGTTGCCATAGTACTCAAGGTACCTGGTATGCCACAGCGTACGGCGGCGCGAGCCAAGATCATTTCCGCTCCAGGCCACATCAGTCCGGTGAGTCCGATCGGTGCCATGCCAAAAGGAGCGCTGAAAGACTGTCCGAAAACCTCTGTCGAAATATTGGGATGAGCAGCTCCCACGCAAAATTTAGGCTGAAATCGAAATTTCTGAAAAGCCGAAATATTGCGTTCAAGTAATTCCTCCGATCCGGTGCCCGTGGAGAGATACTCCCAGGAGATGGAAGGTATTCTCTTTTTGGCCTCCTTGGCTAGGTCGGGGATGGCTGGATACCTCATCATCCAATCCTCACACAATTTTTGGTAGCTCATAAATGTTCGCGAGAAAGATAGCCAAAAAAATCAGCGATATTTCGGGCCATATGGCAAATATCGAAGTGCTCATTAAAGAACTGAGAAAGGTCTTGGCCCCAGATCAAATCCTCCTAGGCGAGGCTCTGCAAAACCGTTATGATCACATTTGGTCTATGGATGTATCCACTTTAGCGGCGGCGGCTTTCCTACCTCGCAACACATCTGAGGTAGCAGCCATCCTAGCCGCTTGTTATCACCATGATCAGCCGATTGTGGTGCACGGTGGTCTCACAAATCTGGTGGGCAGTACGGTGGCTGGAGCGCAGGAGATGATCATCTCTCTGGAGAAAATGAATGCCATCGAAGAAGTGGATGAATCCAGCAGAAGCATTACCCTCCAGGCAGGGGTCATTCTGGAAGCAGCACAAGAAGCAGCAGCAGAAAAAGATATGCTTCTTCCACTCAGTTTTGGAGCCAAAGGTTCTGCCCAAATGGGAGGTGTCATAGCCAGCAATGCTGGGGGTATGCGAGTCGTGCGTTTTGGCATGGTACGGCAGATGGTTCTTGGGCTGGAGGTGGTTTTACCTAATGGCCAAATTATCTCTTCATTAAAGAAAATAATCAAAGACAATTCCGGATACGACCTTAAGCAATTATTTATCGGTTCTGAGGGCACCCTGGGTATAGTAACACGAGCGGTGATCAAGCTGATCGAGGCACCATCCAGCAGATCGTGTGCCATTTTGGCTTGTGCTCATTATGTCGATGTAGTACGTCTGCTAAAATACCTGGACCAAAAACTCGCAGGCACCTTGAGTGCATTTGAACTCATGTGGCAAAACACCTATCAGGCGCTTACATCACCGCCTTCGAATCCGCGACCACCACTGACCTATGACCATCCTTTCTATGTTTTGGTAGAAGCACTAGGTGCAGATCCAGAAGCGGATCGGGCCAGAATGATCCTCCTACTGGAAAATGCCCTGGAGCTTGGATTGGCGAGCGATGCTGTACCAGCGCAAAGTGAATCGGAGATTCGCTGGTTTTGGAGTATCCGGGAGGAAGTGGAAGGGATGACCTCCCTCTGTTGCAATGCCCAACAATTTGACATCTCACTACCTGTGGCCGAAATCGGGCCCTATGTGGAGACCATCCTTCCTAAATTACATGCCCTCACAGAAGTTGAAAGGGTGTTCTCTTTTGGCCATGTGGCGGATGGAAACGTGCACTTCATTGTCGGAAAAACGGATGACAGCGATGCGTTAAAGCACCGCATTAATGAGATAGTCTATGAACCGCTGCAGGGTTCGGGAGGTTCCATATCTGCAGAACATGGGATCGGGAGAGATAAGAAGCCATACCTCCCATATGCCCGCACTGAGATTGAACTAGCCCTCATGCGGCAACTCAGAAAGACACTCAACCCTAAAAACAATCTAAACCCTGGGCGGATCCTGGATTGAATAGAGAACGGATGGGCAGCTGGATTTTCAGTCAGAGATCGAAATGATGATCCTGTGAATCATCAAAGTAAATGACCCTGCCTTTGTCGGCAGGCAGACACGTCTAGTGAAAAACCTAGCTCCGAGTCCTCGCGGACTCAAGAGTCGCGGAACCGCAGCTATGTGACTGAAAAGTAACGATGTATAAATCGAAAAGGAATCATTACAAATTTAGGTTGAGCCCGTAACGAGTTTTCGGATGTACCCGTTATACATATTGGTCAATGTATTAAATAAATACAATTATCTTTGGGAAGATAACTCAACCTTACTTTATGTCATCACCGGCACTAAAACCGGGTACTGGCCTTTTTTCTATTAGTCCGCTCAACAATCTCTCCGTTCAGAAGCAGGTTCACCTACATGACTATCATGAAGTATGCCTTATCGAGCGCGGCTCTTTCACTCTACAGGTTGACCAGGAGGAGATTACGATCGACAGTCCCTCGGTTTGCTGTATTTGGAGTGGTCAAATTCACAGGATTGTCCAAAGTGACAATCCCGGAGGCTCCGTCATTACTTTCCCACATAATTTTTTCCCGCATCTCGAAGCGGAGGATTTGGGGTTCTTTCTGCAGGCCCTGTATCAGAATTCTCAAAAAATAAACTATATCAATCTCGATGACAGCCAGCTGGCGGTGATGAGATCTTTATTTACAAAGTTGGCTGCAGACCATCAGATCTCCAAGGATAGTTTTGGCTACCGCGAGTCCCTGCAAGCAGGTTTGTTGCAAATACTCATCTTACTCATTCGGTTGGGTGCTGATCAATTGAATGGCGATAGCCCTTCCACACGTACCCTGAATACCTATTATTCTTTTCTTGCACTTTTAGAGACTAATTACAGCAAGCAAAGTGAAATCGCATTTTATGCCTCAAAACTTGGAATCGCCTCCCGTCATTTAAATGATCTTTTACGTCGTAATTCTGGCAAGACATTCAAAGAAACACTGCTGGACAAAAAATGCTATGAGGCTAAAAAATTAATTGCCTTCACCAGCTTCAGCTTCAAAGAAATAGCCTATCAGCTCGGATGTAAAAGCCAATCCTATTTTTGCTATTCGTTTAGAAAGGGTGCGGGACTTACACCTGGGCAATACCGGGAAAAGACGAGCAATCGATCTAATTGAGGGGAATTCCAAATTCCAAAAAAAAAATTCCAAAGCAACCGATCAGCAACCGGATGGGATGTTGAGTATTCTCGGTCCCTTTTTGTCTGAATCAGGATTTGCATGATTTTAGGATTTACATGATTTTTGGTTGCGTTTGGTTTGAAGGTTATTCCTTCGATAGTCGTCTGGTGCTGCAATGTTCATCCTTTTGCTAGAACAGGATATTGCGTTGCCCTCACAGGCCTCGCAGGGCTCAAATCATAATTACTAACCTTACGATCGGAAAATCCCAGCGCTTTTCTGTTGCGCCACCTCGGGACTATGGGGAGTGATTGTCCCATGGCTTGGATTTAGATGAAGGTGTATTTAAAAAGGTAATAATATACTTATATCTACGTCAGTTTTCACGGGCTTTTCAGTACTCCAAGAGCCTTGGTAAGAGTATTGTCTGTCGTACCAATTAGATCTTCAACTGTCGGCTCGACTAGGATGTCCGGCTGCACTCCGTAGCCTACAAATTCACGTCCGTCGGCGTAGGTATCTCGCTTGGTACAAACTCTAGCACTGCCTCCCCTAGGTAAGTCAAAGAAAAGAGGCTCTCCAGTGCTGCCAAATGAGGGTTGCCCTATAATTTTGGCACGCTGTATTCCATCCAAAGCGACCAAGAAATCTTCTGCAGCAGATGCTGTATTGTGACCGGCCAAGACGACGAAAGGGAGATTTATGAAAGTGTCACTCGGTTCAATTGTTCCATGGTCTCCCTCAAACCAAGTTTGGTCATTGCCCCAAGCTTCGTAGGCAGGTTTGTATTCTCGGGTCTTCCAACTACTGGTAACAAGTGGGACATCCGTAAAATATTTAAGTATGTTATACCCATGCCTGGAATTTCCTCCTCCATTATTCCTTAAATCGATGATCAACCCTTTTACTTGCTTCACACTGTCAATGAGTTGCTCAAATTTGTTAACAATCTCACCGTTACTAAAACTGTTCAAGGCGAGGTAGCCAATGCCATCCTGCAAGGTTTTCCAATCAAGCAGAGGGTATTGTGGAGACCTCGAAACCCATTCCTCTGTCTGGCCAGTCCGCTTTAGGGACATCGAAGATCTCGTTCCATTTGGTGTCAATAACGTGATGTTCACTTTTTGCTCCTGTGGGCCTCCAAGAATATCGCGCATTGCCCAATCCATGCGGTGATGGTCGGTAGAAGCAGAGATGAATGGCAATTTGAATTCTGCAACATATTCAGATACCGACATTGAATCGATTTCCACAATTTCAGAACCTACCGGAATACGCTCTCCTAAGCTCTTGGCAACGTTTGTGACTATGGCCCTGCCTGCCAGATTTGCCATTCTAATCTGTGGACTCATCTCATTCCTTGCTAGATATGAAGGTGGATAGACATTCGTATGACCATCTTCTAGTTTTGCACAAAGTTTCGTCAGTAGCATGTAGTATTCTTCATCCGATTGATCGGTCATCGCAAGAGGAATAGCTTTCTCAAACTCACCATCCCAATTAAGAT
>CAJQNM010000173.1 GCA_905479665.1 uncultured Saprospiraceae bacterium | reverse complement strand
TGGTTCGGAGTGGAGATGTGGATAAAATGGTGCAACAATCAAAAAGATCTCGAGCGAATTCTTTGCGGCAAGCACGTTTTATACCGGCAGTAGAATATCTCCAGGCCAATCGACATCGTACGTTGCTCATCCAACGCATGCACGAATTAATGGTCAATTTTGACGTGGTCATTAGTTTGTCAGGAGGCAAGCAACTATTATATACCAATCTAACTGGCCACCCATGTGTTACTTTGCCGACAGGCTTTGATGAAAAGGGTCACCCTACCAGCATGACGGTGATCGGAAATTTATTTGACGAGGCTGCTATTTTGGCTTTTGCAGAAATGTATCAGGGCCTGACTAAATTTGATGAGCAGGTGCCACCGGGATTTATTGATGAAACACTCTGATTGGGCATTGGCCCGTGCATGTTTTGATGTATTCCGTATCTTCTTGCCATGAAAAAGCGAGACTTTCTACATACCCTTTCTTTTGGAGCCTTGGCGGCGGCACCGGGCTTTCGAAAGATATCTGAACTCACAAAACATTTTCACGGTTCGTCAGCGACTGAAATCGCCACAGATGAAGAATTTTGGCAAGAAGTACGAGCCGGTTACCGGCTTAAGCCCGACTACATCAACCTCGAAAATGGATATTACTGTATTCAGCCCACCGAGACGTTGGAAAATTTTATTCAGCATGTGAGGGAAATAAATTACCAGGGATCCTGGTATATGCGGAAAGATCGCTTCCGCAATAAGCAAATGGTTGCAAATCGCCTGGCCGATTTGATTGGGGCAGACCATGGGGAGGTAGTGATTACCCGCAATACCACGGAATCGCTCGATCTGGTCATTGGTGGTTTTCCTTGGCAAGCGGGAGATGAGGCAATCTATGCCGATCAGGACTATTTTTCGATGCGAGAGATGTTTCGCTTGCAGGAGAAGTCTAAAGGAGTGGTTTTGAAAAAAGTCTCCGTACCCAACCATCCCAAAGACGACCAGGAGATTGTCGATCTGTACGCTGACGCGATCACAGCGAAGACCAAGTTGATCATGGTTTGTCATATAGTCAACATTACAGGACAGATCTTACCCATCCGAAAAATCTGTGACATGGCCCATGCGCGAGGTGTGCAGGTGATGATTGATGGAGCGCATGCGGTAGGTCATTTTGATTTTTCAATTAAAGATCTCGACTGTGATTATTACGGCAGCAGTCTGCATAAGTGGCTAAGTGTACCGCTGGGTGCCGGGCTTCTTTATGTGCGCAAAGATCGCATTGCAGGACTGACTCCACTGCTCGGAAGCTTCTGCTGCGAGGATGATGAAATACGTCGGCTCAATCACTTAGGCACGCATCCCTCTCATACGGATCTGGCCATTATTAATGCACTCGAATATCATGACCGACTGGGTATCGAGCGGAAGGAAGCTCGGCTGCGCCATCTACAGCGCTATTGGAGCGACCAAGTGCGTGAGCTGTCGCACGTGGTCGTCAATACTCCTCTTGAGGCACATCGCTCTTGTGGCATTGCCAATGTTGGGATTAAAGAGATGAAGCCGACTGATCTTGCCATGAAATTGCTTGAAGAACATCGGATCTGGACGGTGGGGATCGATGGGCATGGGGTACATGGATGTCGCATTAGCCCGAATATCTACACATTGAAATGGGAGCTTGATGTTCTGGTAGGAGCACTTAAGTCGATGGGTTAAAATCTCAATGGGTACCGTACTCAGCTGCGTCTCAGCAGAAAGGTGGAGAGCACGATGATGGCCCCACCTATCATCATATTTAAGGTAAACGGCTCATGCATCATGAGCACCCCAGCGAGCAGTGCAACAACGATCTCCACGTAGGCGATCATCGCTGCACGCGAAGCATCCATGCGTTTCAAACCATAGAAGAAGAGAAAAAAGGCAAAGGTGCCAAGCAACAATGCATGTGATGTGGCAAGCGTCCAGTCAAGACCTGTGGGCAAAGGCCGAAGCAGTATAAAGAAGGGTAAAAAGACGATGGAGCCAATGACATTTTGGAAAAAAATTAATTCGAGGGGTTGGTAATCTTTTGAGGCTGTTTTGAAAATGATCACGGTGGCGGAATAAAAAAATGCAGCTCCGAGTGCTGCCGACATGCCGCGAAAATCTTGGCCGCTAAATGAGAGATCTTGAGCATAGACAATGGCAATGCCCACCATGGCGAGAATAAGCAAAACGGTTTGCCGAGCGTTAATTTTTTCTTTTAGAAAAATCGCACTCATGATCACAACAAAAGCCGGCCAGGTAAATAAGATCAGCGTGGCGTTTCCGATCGTGGTATGTACAAAAGCGTAGAAGAAGAAGAACATGCGGCCGACGTTGAGCAGAGAGGCAAATAACAGCTTAGACATGCCCTTGCGAAAAATAGTGCGCCGCTGAATTAAGAAGACACTGCCCAGTACCAAAGTAGGGACAGCGGTGCGTATCCAGGCCATTGCTGCGGGCTGAATCATCATGTGTTTTACAAATAAACCACTCAGACCTGCCAGGCAAGCGGCTCCCAATACGGCAATATAAGCACGGCGGTTCATCTCGGCGAAGGTAGGTTTTCAATCAAGCTTTCTACTACCTATTACGGCCTCGCTCGTGGGCATGCCAAGGCCGATACACTGGTATTAAACAACCTGCGGGCCGATCAGCCGGGTGGGCTTTCTCGGATCTCAAGAGGAGCGTCCGAATATGTTGAGAAGGCTCGATCAGGGTCAGCGCTGGTCTTAGGCAAAAGGATGCGAATGGTCGTGCCCTTTTCAGAAGGTTCCAGTGAGATATCTCCACCGTGTCGCAAGACGACCTTCCGACAAATAGACATGCCAAGACCTGTTCCCTCATATTCTGACGTAGAGTGAAATTTTTTGAAG
>CAJQNM010000172.1 GCA_905479665.1 uncultured Saprospiraceae bacterium | reverse complement strand
CCAGTATTGCGTTGCAGAACCCCTCATATAGCTCTGCTATACTCGGGAACCTGCGCCTTATCCTGGCACAAAATAACTGCGCCCTTCCTGCATACATACCTATCAGACTTTACACTGGCTGATACTCAGGCATCACCCAATTTCGAAAAAGCGTAAATTTCATCCAAAATAGTCTCATTTTGTGAAGATGGCACTTTCCGGAGGAGACTCACTAGTGCTTTACAAAATGACGGCTGATCGAACCCTGGTCTGTTTGTAATGTAATTAAGTGAACACCAGTTTTTAGTTGTGAGACATCGATCTTGCCGTTGTTTGCCATAAAGGCTCCAATATGCTGACCGCTAAAATCAGTTATGCGTACCAAGTTGGAGCTTAGTTTTCCTTGAATTTTCAGGTAGTTATTGGCGGGGTTTGGCGATATCGATAGTTCGACAGCCGCTGCAATCTTGAATGACAGCAATTCTGAATATTCTTCAGATCCATCCAGATCGATACTCTTGAGCCGATAAAAGTGCATACCCGGCTCGGTAGTGAGATGAGCAAATTCATATACGGCGCCTTGCATATTTTGCTGGCTGCCTTCAACGTAAGTGAGGGCTGTCCAAAGCTGGCCATCTGTTGAGTGCTGAACTTCGTATCCTGCATGGCCAATTTCACGGTTGCTTTTCCAGGATAGCCAGGTCGTTTGTTCAATGACAGACCCGCGAAAATAGCTGAGATCAACGGGCAGGGTGGCTTCCTTAACTATGGTGAAGTAATCCTGCAACGCACCATTTTGGTCGATGAACTGAAGATCGAGCCGATCTCCCATCACATTAAGAATTCCAGAACCCAAGCTATTGATTGAAGCGTACATGGCTTCATGATCCAAAGATCCACCTGAAATTTTACCGGAGGAACCCGCTGTAATATAAACCGTACCCGTGGGTGTCCCTCCGCCAGTTTGAAATTTGAGGTATTCGCCATCCCCGCCCGAACGCCCATCTCCCATACCCGTTACTCCAGCCGTATGCAAGATAGAGTCAAATGAGTCAGAATCGCCATAGTGCCCATTGAGAAAATAAGAACGTTCGTAAGAGTGACTATGCCCATTGAGTACCAAGTCTACTCCATTTGCCTCAAGCATGGGGAGGAAATTTTCGCGCATATCGATCAGCTGGCCTTCGGTGTCCGAATTGTGTGAGCCTTTTGTATAAGGTGGATGATGCCAAAGTGCAATGATCCAATCTTGCGTTGTATTTTGAATATCCGAAAGGCACCAATTGTACTGGGTGCTCCCGACAGTCCGACCTGACTCATGTGAGTCAAGAATGATGAAATGCACATTACCATAATCAAAAGAATAATAGGCTTCGGTAGCGGAGGCGGTACCTCCACACTCGGCGGCGATAGGAAAAGTAAATATATCGTAATATGGACCCGTTTGCGAGTTGAATTTGCACTATGTCCGTCATGATTCCCTAAGCAAGACCAGGCTATGGAATTTTTTAGCTTGTCATCGTACATATTGAAAATGGCATTTTGATATTGTACATCAGTGCCATCATTGTATGCATTATCCCCCAGAAATAATATTCCGTCAGTATGTCGGTCCCCGACCTCGTGGTAATAGGCATTTCTTACCAAAGCGGCATTTGAATTTGCTGTGCCACAATCACCTAAGACCCAAAATTGGAGACCTGTCGCAGATCCAGTAAGTGGAGCTGTTCTAAAATACATGTCAGATTCTCTGGGAAGAAGCACCAATGAGGTATTGGCAATTTCATAATAATATTTGGTGTTGGAACTCAGTCCGGTCAGCTCGATCACATGCTCCGTGGTCGGATTTAATTGCATCTCCGTTGAGGATAAATTATTTATGTCAGCGCCGTAATACAGCACGCTTTCTGTGGAATCTGCGGTACGCCATCGCACCACCATACGATCGCTACTCGCTTTTTGCAAGTAAGGTCCACGAGTGACATCGATCTGCCCAGGCACATTCCCTTCCAGCTCAAAATCAAAACTTATGTCCGAGCTACTAGCACTACGTTGATGTATTTCAACTGCCAGAATATTGTTGCCTATTTGCAAGGTGTTTGCTATGGTTGTGCTTGCTTCGGCATTGTCAGAACTTCCCGAGCTAGAAAATGTATCGTAGCCAACAGATCCCATCGGCATATTAATCCGCCAGGCTTCGCTACCATTTAAATAAACGATAGCGCCATCATCATATGTCAGATTTAGAATCAGCTGGTCAAAAACACTCGGGTCATCCACTGTAAATATATGACGTACATATACCGTAAGTGGATTGCCACTCACTTCAGTGATCTCATCACCCTCACCGTAGCCGAGATGAGCTGCACCAGAAGGCCAGCTTCCACTATCGTAATTTAGGTCAACCCAGGAATTATTCTCCACGGAGTCTGGCATCGAATTCATATTGGAGTAAGACCAGACACTGCCTAAGTCGATCAAGGTATTTTGTGCAAGAGCAGATGAGATGAAAAAACTGGTAATAATAAGTAGGCTAATGAACCTCATTAGGTGGAGTGTTTAACTGAGTTAAGAATATTCTTGTTTGTTGATCAAGAAGATGCATAGCACCAGTATTTCGAATATTATTTGGGAGTGCAAAAATGGCTTTCCTGGATTTTACAAGATATTCTCGGGCCAGTTCTGAGTCATCGAGCAAGAGAGCAATTTCAGCCGCACGAAAGAAGGAAACTTCTTTACGCTCTGAGGTTTCAATAATTTTAGTTTGTTCTTTTAAGGCTTCGGGAAAGTCTCCTTCATTGAGATAGATTTCTTTCTTTTTCTGGACTAGTGTCAGGACAGGGCCCAGATCCGTGATGCCCTGATCCAGGGCCTCTAAGGCTAGTAGGACAGCCTCATTGCCTCCATTATCTAACAAGGCTTGAGCAGCGTCCAGATAGTTTTCTGGAAATGTGCGGATAGCGTGGTCGATGACCAAGTGATGCGTTTCGGCAGCTGCACTAAAGTCTCCTTGTGCATGAAGAATTTTCGCCTTGAGTTTTAGTGCAGTCACATTATGTGGATCCGCATCTAAGAGCGACTCGATCAATCGAAGGGCGGGGCGATACTTTTGGAGCTGAAAATTTGCCAGTGCACAAAAATGCTGGAGCTGTATTTCTTGATAGCCCAATCCTTTTGCTACTCGCATATCTTCCAGAGACAAGTCAAACTGCTCATGCTGACAGCGAAGCTTTCCTCGATAAAAATAGAGATACGCGCTATCAGGTGTAGCCTCTATTTGATCCGAAACCTCTAAGATCCGTTCATGTAGGTCACCGTGTGCTAGCGCAGAGCACAGACAAAGTACTGAGATCCCAAAGACAGGTAAATAGCGAATAAATTTCATTCGTAAACATCGTTAGATTCACTATGGACAGTGTGTTGATCTGCATTTTATATCTGTGGGTGAACGTAAAGACGAACAGAGAGACTTGACTCTGCAAAGGAAAGGTAGGATATTTTTTAGAGCTAGACGATCCCTCCCACTTTACCTCCCAAATATCTCCGATTGAAATACTTGCTCAAAAAGAGCTCAATATTTCTGAAAGCAATTTTAGCAATTAATTCGCTTGGTGCGATACCAAATTGAAGCCGACGCTGTTCAGCGGCAGTCAGTACAAAAGGACGGCCATGGCGATAGGAGTGGATTCGGGCAGGAGGATTTTCCATCAGTGGTAGCATATCTGTGAGCAAACGGTCAAGATCTCCGGAATTGGGGTAGCTGTCAAAGGGATTCATCACACCATCATAATCACTGCCAACGCAGACGTGATCCCACGCCTTCGCTCCGCCAATGACATCTGCGATGTGGTAAAAATTACTGAGTAAGACACTTATGTATTCGCGACGTAGTTGGTTCTCTGCGTCTGGTCTGCGATGGTCATCAAAATCTCTGATTCTCTTTTGAACCTTAAATAGATCAAGACCACCGCCGCCCGGCACACGACCTTCGTGTGGGGCTATCCCCATCAACCCATCTGAAGCCACAATCTCACGGATATCCTCATCAAGAAGATTGATGGACCATCGGCTCAAGTACTCGTTGGCAATATCATCGATCCGGTCTACCCCTCGAGCTTCAAAATCTGCTGCGTTTTTACCGTTCACTCCACCGTGACTGAAAATAATTGGCACATCACTGCCACGTTGCTGTAAGATGGCATAGTATTCTTTTCTTGCCTGCCAGCTCATGTGCTTCACATCGATTAAGATTCTCCTTTCTTGATCAGATTTTCTCAACAATCGCTCGATCACCAGGAGTCCCAACTCCGATATTCCTGCATTCAATTCCTGCTCCTGATCAAGCAAAGTATCCATGCCCGGCAAAACACCGATGCCCTCACCAAAAGACTTCGCGTGACCCACCAAAAAATTATTAAAAAAATGTGCGAGCGTGATAAAAAAAGGAGTATGCTCAGGCTTAAAACCTTTAAAAGAATTCAGGCCCTTTATCTTCTGAATATTTAGTACATATTTATTAAATATGTAGCGACGAGATTCTTCTGGAAGGTCAGAGTAATTCCTCTCTTGCCAGGAGAGATGCTCCATTTGAAGCAATGCATGGCCGCCTTCCAGCGTGATGATCCCTGCAATCGTGTTGGGTTTATTTGCAATGACATCAACATACTCCGTAAAATTGGAGACAATTTGAAATTTAATTCCTGATGGATGGGTCTGTTCTGTGGCTTTGACTAAAAAGTCATATTCAGGATAGGTGTCTTCATGATAGTAATTGACCTCATCATCTCGGTCCACTTTATTTTTCATCTCCGTCACAGTCGCTATCGGGACACCACTAAGCAATGCACCCAGTGCTGGAATGTCTTCTTCCCGAAGGACGCATCTCAACAGAAGATCACGCACCGGATGCGAGGAATATTCCTTATGCTTTAGCCATCCACGCTCCATGGGATGAATAGCCACAAAGAGCCCTCGCACCTTACCGCGACTTAGTTCCAGCAGGTTGGATTGAGAATCCAGCCGGGTCCCATCGAGGATTTTCGTGACCTGCGCACTCAATTGATCTTGCAGGTGCTCTTCAGCAGGTATCGGCTCCCACAAATTAATGGCTGATCGGGTTACTGCGTTATAATGTGGCTTGAAGCTGGGGTGACAGTGTAAATCAATGAGGTAGGCAGGCATTGAAGCAATTATTTATAGAAGATAAAGATTTTTCTGTTAGAGCCCCGGTTTTATTACTCCC
Organism: uncultured Saprospiraceae bacterium; assembly: GCA_905479665.1. Classification (GTDB taxonomy): domain Bacteria; phylum Bacteroidota; class Bacteroidia; order Chitinophagales; family Saprospiraceae; genus CAJQNM01. The sequence continues at coordinate 2,860 of CAJQNM010000172.1, read as the reverse complement.
ACAACTGACCATGACCAACTACCTGTCCATCTTGATCATTGTCGATGCCAACTGCACATCCTCCCCAATGCAGTTTAACTTATTCATTGATATACAGGTACTTACATATAATATATATTATAACTATATACTGATATTCAATGCGTTACGTCGCTTAATACTCGGAATCATTCGGAATATTAGATGACTACCCCAAAACCCCAAATCTTGCCAAGAAGATGTACTTTCATGTAGTCCACATTTTGAACTAGATCAAATGATACTCACCGCACGAACCTCTTCTTGGGTCGCTATACTACTTCTACTTGCCGTGGGAGCCTCTGGTCAAAAACGTGACTTAGCGTTGGTCGAAAAGGAATTGCAACGTGCCCAAGGGGAGGATAGAATCATGCTTCTCATTGAAATTGCAAACCAAGAGATTTACAATGATCAAGATCGATCCTTGGCACTCGCTCGCGAAGCCTTGACCCTGGCAGACAAATACGGCCATGAAAAGGGCATGGGTTGGAGTCATCGCTACATCGGCCTGAGCCATCATCACTCAGCTCAGTACGACAGTGCCATCTACTACTACCAGAAATCCATACCCTATTTTGACGCCGCCAAGGATCAAGGCTGGTCTTACTTCAACATAGCTACAGTGCTAGAGTCCCAAGGGCAGTATGACAGTGCATTTGCATATCTCGCTCAGGCGATACCTCTCTTCGAAAAAGACAATGCGCGGAAAGAACTTGCGGCAAGCAAAATGATCCAGGGAAATATAGCTTCTCAACAGGGAGATTGGTCGAAGGCTTTGCCATTTTTTGTGTCGGCTCGCAGCACATTTGAAGAAATCGGAGATCTCTCACGCGGTGGCGACGCGATGAGCGAGATGGGGTCCGTTTATCAAGTTCTTGGAGAATTTGATAAAGCAGAAAGTGCCTTTCGAGGAGCTGCAGCGCTCTACCAGCAAAATAACGAGCCGTACTACTATGCAGAAGCCCTCTTAGATTTAGGCAGCCTTTACCATGCCCAGAAGCAGATTGATTCTGCTATTATATTGCTGCAAAAATCGCATGAGATCGCAGCCGCTAGCAACAATCAATACGTCGCAGGTAGCGCACTGGAAAGTCTAGCGGAAATTGCATTGGCCCGAGGACAACTGGAAAATGGCAGAGCTCTGCTCAATTCAGCAATTGGTTTCTATGAAATAATCAATGATCAGCAAGCCCATATCAATGGACTCAGATTACTTGCCGACCTGGAAATAAAGGAAGGAAATTTCTCCAAAGCCCAAGTACATATCGACGATGGACTACATATCGCGGAGGTACTCAAAGTACTTGGAGACAAAGCAGATTTGTTCCGTTTGCAATCTGACCTTCATGACCAAGTGGGAGAACACAAAGAGGCACTTGCGGCATTTGTGCAGTTTCACAACATTAATGATTCGCTGTCTTCCGTAGCAAAAACCGAAGGCATGCAGCGGCTCCTGGTACAATTTGAAACGGAGAAAAAAGAAAAAGAACTTTTGCAAGCTCAGGCCCTCAGTCAGCGTCGAGCTGCTCGAAATACTATTTTAAGCATCTCTCTTGGCGCTTTATTTCTACTCAGCGGATTTATTATTTATCACATCACACAGAGGCGTAAACGAGATAAGAAAATATTGCAACAAGAAAAGGAACTCGAAGCAGAGAAAAGGCAATATGCAGAGCGAACACTGGCTTTCAAGCAACGGGAATTGACTGCCAAGGCACTGCAGCTCGCTCGTAAAAATGAATTTCTAATGGAGCTCGAGGAGCAAATTATCCAACTGAGATCTGAGACAGACCAACAAGTAAATCGCTCCTCGCTTGCCATTGCACGTCACATTCGCCATGATGCAATCAATGACGAGGAGTGGGATCAGTTTACCAAGGAGTTTAATGCACTCAACGAAGATCTTGTCACTCAACTGAAGCGTTCTCATTCAGCGCTGACCGGAAATGACATTCGTCTCATTTCATTGATTCACATGAATCTATCCTCGAAAGATGTTGCAAACAGTCTCAGAATTAGTCCTGACAGTGTCAAGAAAGCACGCTATCGGCTGCGCAAGAAAATGGGTCTGAGTAAAGAGACCAGGTTGCAAGATTATGTCATGCGTCTGGCTGAGCCTTCGCTGAGTTGAGCCCTGTTGGAGAGTGCGAGATGTCGAGATATTTCCGTAAGAATCATTACATTTGTACAAACAGATTGTACAACTACAAGTGACCATTTCAATCAGTAAGCTCAGGGAGACGCTTAGGGAAGTACTGCACCAAGTGCAAGAAGGGGCAAGAGTGGACATAACCCTCAGAGGCAAAGTGATTGCCACAATTAGCCCACCAGAACCTTCTAGCGATGACTTGGGCCACTTGCTCAAAGAAATCAGGAGTCAGACCAAAATACAGGGCGACATAGTGAATAGCCCCATGAAAGACTACGATCTCTTAACTGAAGATTTGTAGCACGATATCGCGGCGGAGCCTAATGAAGATACTTAGACGCTGATACAATTGAATTATTGACCTCAACATCTTATGGCACAATCGACCGGTAAGCTTATTGTAGATACACACTATTTAATTTGGGATCTGCTCGCCCACCCCCGTTTTACCGATAGGGCAAAACAGATTCTAAGTCAATATGAAGGACGACTATTTATCAGTAGTATTTCATTTTGGGAGATTGGGATGCTCATAGGCAAGGAGAAGATCCAGACTTCCATTACGGTCCGCACGTTTTGCAACGCAATCATCAGAAAGCGAAAGTACCAGGTACTCCCAATTACTCCTGGCATCTCGGAGGTGATTGCTAAGATGGCAGACGAAATCAACGGTGACCCGGCCGACCGAGTGAT